>NZ_BAABJA010000001.1:284226-460012 GCF_039543065.1 Bartonella pachyuromydis
AGTTCCAAGCTAAACTTTTATTTCCAATTTATAAAAAACGTTTTTCTTTTCTCACTGAGGCGTAGGAGTATAAGATTCAAAAAATGATATAATAAGCTTTGTTAATTTTTGTGCTACTTGCTGTTTTGTCATTTGTGGCCATTCTTCAACATTTTCTTTACTCACAAGATAAACTTGATTTGTATCAGCGCCCATGACACGAGTGCCATCAGCTTGAAGGGAAATATCATTGGCAAGAATGAAATCAGCACCTTTTTCGATACATTTTTTTTGCGCATTTACGATGAGGTCAGAGGTTTCAGCTGCAAATCCAATTACGAGCGGGGGGCGATTTGGGGCATGCCCAATTGTTGCTAAAATGTCAGGATTTTCTACCATATGCAAAGACGGCGGTGTTTTATGAGCACTTTTTTTGATCTTGTGTAAAGATTTTGTTTGGCTACGCCAATCACAAACAGCGGCGACAAAAATAGCACCATCAGCAGGTAATGCGGCTTGAACAGCTTGTAACATTTGATACGCGGTCTCAACACGAATAGTTTTTACTTCTTGTGGGTCAGAAAGATGAACTGGTCCACAAATAAGCGTTACTTTAGCACCCAAATGGGCGAGAGCTGTTGCGATGGCATGCCCTTGTTTTCCTGAGGAACGATTAGCAAGATAGCGTACAGGGTCGATGGGTTCATGAGTAGGACCAGAAGTAACAATGAAATGACGTCCAGAAAGCGGTTTTTCCTGCACCCCTAAAAGAGTTTCTATTGCCGCTACAATGGTTAAAGATTCACTCATGCGCCCACAACCTGTTTCATCACGCTCAGCCATTTTGCCAATTTCTGGCCCGACTATATGAACACCATCAGTGCGTAGTTTTGCAACATTGCGTATGGTTGCAGGATGTGTCCACATTGCTGGATTCATAGCTGGTGCAATTAAGAGTGGACAGCGTGCTGCTAAAAGCACACAATCAGCCAAATCATCTCCTATGCCGTTGGCTATTTTTGCAATACGATTGGCAGTGGCGGGAGCTAAAATAATGAGATCAGCATTACGCGCTAACCGGATATGTCCGATATCATGTTCTTCTGCGCGTGAAAATAAATCGCTATACACCGTATGGCCACTGAGAGCTTCCGCTGCTAAAGGCGTAATAAATTTTTGCGCTGCTTTTGTCATGATAATGTTTAAATGTGCGCCACGTTCCTGTAAACGGCGAATGAGGTCAAGTGCTTTATAAGCTGCAATACTTCCACCAATAATGAGAAGAATTGACTTTGATTGCAATGATTGCATATCAATGGTGCTTGCTTGAGAGGGGGAGATAGTTAAAGCGCTAGGATTGCTTAAAAGACGGCGTGCTTCCTCTTCCATAGAGATGCCATTTTTTGCGGCACGTATGCGTAAAGCTTCTTTGACTTTGGGGGAAAGGTTACGAATGGTAAGACTAGCCATAAAATACCTCCAAGAGACAAAATGCTTGCAATGATTTCATTATTGGTATTTTTTAGCATATTGAGCAGATTAGAAAAGATGAAAAAGGTAAAAAGTAAGACAAACGCAGCAAAGTGCGATGATAAACAGACTATAACGACCATAACGGTTGGTACGACTTTGTTCAACAGCAAGTTTTTTAAGGGTTGAGGGAGAAAGATTAAATCCTGTTTCTCTGATTTGGTTAAGGTCTTCTTCTATACGTTGAAAATTTTGTACCAGTTGTGGTGTTTTACGAGCCAACGAAAGGAGTGCTTGCGCCCCTTCACTAAAGTCCTTAGCTACTCCTATAGGTCCTAAATTTTTGCTAATCCATTCTCTGACAACGGGTTCAGAAGCTTTCCACATATTAAAATGAGGGTCTAAGGTGCGCGCTACACCTTCAACAACCACCATAGTTTTTTGGAGTAATAAAAGTTCAGGTCGTGTTCGCATATCAAACAATTCAGTGACTTCAAACAATAATGTGAGCAATTTAGCCATAGAAATACTTTGCGCTGATTGCCCATGAATTGGTTCACCAATAGCACGGTTAGCTTGAGCAAAGCTCTCAATATTGTGGTGTGGAGGTACGTATCCTGCTTCAAAATGAGCACGTGCTACGCGGTGGTAATCGCGGGTAATAAAACCGTAAAGGATTTCAGCAAGAAAATGTTTTTCTTTTTTTCCAAGGCGTCCTGTAATTCCTAAATCAACAGCAACAATACATCCTTGTGCGTCTACAAATAAATTACCAGGATGCATATCGGCATGAAAAAAACCATCACGTAATGTATGACGAAGGAAAGATTGAATAAGCGTAATGGCGAGTACTTTCAAATCAAACCCTGCTTCTTTGAGAGCAGAAATTTCAGATATTCTTATACCATCGATCCATTCCATTGTGAGAACATTACGCCCTGTACGCTCCCAATCAATTTTTGGAACCCGAAAGCCTGTATCGTGTTGAATATTTTCAGCCATTTCTGATATGGCAGCGGCTTCTAACCGTAAGTCCATCTCAATACGTGTGCTTTGTGCCAAAGTATCAACTACACAAACGGGACGCAGCCGTCGAGAAGCTGGTATATAACGTTCTTGTAAATGCGCAATGAGGTAGAAACCTCTAAGGTCTCTGGCAAAACGGGTTCTGATATTGGGACGAATGACTTTAACAGCACATTTTCTTTTCTGACCAGTTTCATTGTAATATTCAGCTGGGTGAACTTGGGCGATAGAAGCGGCAGCAATGGGGGGATAAAAATTTACAAATAAATCATTGATAGAGCGACCAAGCGAATTTTCAATTTGTACAACAGCATCAGGACAAGAAAATGTTTGGACACGGTCTTGTAGCTGTGCCAAATCTTCGGCAATATCGCGCCCAACAATATCAGGTCTTGTAGCAAGAAATTGACCAAGTTTTATATAAGAAGGTCCAAGCCTATTGATGGCACAAGAAATATTTTCAGATCGTCGTTTCTTTTTTGTTTTACGCCGCGCTAATGCACTTGCTATACGGTGACAGAATGCTGGAAATCCTCGAAGATCATCATGCGGCAGAGCACTCAAAACACCCTCACGTGCTAAAACCCATCCTGCGCGCATCAATTGAAAGTAAGTGGAAATCTGCACCATTTTTTAAATTTTCCAACCTGAGTGAAGTGCTGCGATAGCACCGGTGAGATTGCGATATGATACTCGCGAAAAACCTGCTAGATTGATCATCTGTGCAAAATCATCTTGTTTAGGAAATTTACGAATAGATTCAACCAAATAACGGTAAGAATCACCATCATTTGCAATGATTTGACCAAGCTTAGGGATGGCATGAAAAGACCAAAGATCGTAGATTTTATCGAGTAGAGGCATTTCAACATTTGAAAATTCTAAACATAAAAAACGTCCTCCCGGTTTTAAAACACGAAAAGCTTCTCTAAGAGCCGTATCAATATGAGGTACATTGCGAATTCCAAAAGCAATCGTGTAGGCATCAAAGCTTTGATCTTCAAAAGGCAAATGTTCTGCATTAGCTTCAACAAAATCAATCAGAGGAGCAAGACCATTTTTTTGTGCACGCTTTTTACCGATATGGAGCATTGAGCCATTAATATCAAGCACTGTAGCATGGACTTTTTGGCGTGAAGCATTAAGAATACGAAAAGCGATATCACCAGTCCCGCCTGCCACATCAAGAACCTTCCAATTGGAAAGTGCTGGGGGAGAAAGCCACGCAACCATAGAGTTTTTCCACACACGGTGTAGTCCTAACGATAAGATATCATTCATCTTATCATAATTTTCAGCAACAGAGTGAAATACCCCATCAACCATGGATTGTTTTTGTGCTTCATCAACTTTAGTAAAGCCAAAAGAATGTTCCATACCACCCTTGGCTCCGACGCGTTCTGTTTCAGCTGTCATATACATGACCTTCCTTATTTTTCTTTTATCGTAAATGAAAATAGAAGGAATGTTCAAATACGAAAAATAACGTATAAAACCACGACGTTTATACAGGCAGAAACAAAAGAGTACCTTTAGATATCAAGATTGGCAACGCTTAGGGCATTATCTTGAATAAAAACTCGCCTAGGCTCTACTTCATCACCCATTAAACGGGAAAAAAGTGAATCTGCATCGGTTGCGTCATTGATTTTAACTTGTAAAAGAGAGCGTGCATCGGGGTTAAGGGTTGTTTCCCAAAGCTGCTCAGCATTCATTTCTCCAAGACCTTTATAACGTTGGAGCGTAATACCTTTTTTACCATTTGCAAAGATGCTCTCTAAGAGACTCAGAGGTCCAAAAATACGCTCTGATTTATCTTTGCGATGTAGGAGAGGGGGAGGGTTATATATTTCTATGAAATTTTTAGAGACGCGATCAATTTGACGTGCATCGGCAGAATTGATAAGCCCTGTATCTAGAGTGATCACATCTTTAACTCCGCGTAAAACACGTTCAAAACATAAGCTTCCATCTGATGTATATTGACCGCTCCAACCTCGTTCTATATCATCGGCAATCAAATCAAGACGATGGGCAATGGTATCGGCCGTTTTTTGCGCTTTTTCTGATGTTACAAAGGCTTCAGGGTTAAAAGCTCCAACAATTGCAGCTTGCTCAACAATGTTACGGTCATAACGTGTATGAAGACCGTTTAAAAGTTGACGCAATACACGAGCATCCTTGGCAAGCTGATATAAATCGGCACCTGTACGCACTTCTCCCGTTGAAAGTTCTAAGGCCGCATCTTCTAAGCCAGTATCAATTAAAAACTCTTCAAATGCTGCTTCATTTTTAATATATTGGGAAGACTTACCTCGTGACACTTTATAGAGGGGTGGTTGCGCAATATAGAGATGTCCACGTTCAATCAATTCAGGCATTTGTCTAAAAAAGAAAGTGAGCAGTAAGGTACGAATATGGGCACCATCAACGTCTGCATCTGTCATAATAATAATTTTATGATAGCGCAATTTATCGGGTGAGAATTCATCTTTACCAATGGAAGTCCCAAGAGCAGTGATAAGTGTTCCAATCATATCAGATGAGAGCATGCGGTCGAATCGCGCCCGTTCAACATTAAGAATTTTGCCGCGCAGCGGCAAAATCGCCTGATTTTGACGAGAACGTCCACTTTTAGCTGATCCACCAGCCGAATCTCCCTCAACAATAAAGATTTCTGATTTTGCTGGATCACGTTCTTGGCAATCGGCAAGTTTTCCCGGTAGAGAAGTAATATCAAGAGCTCCTTTGCGTCTTGTGAGTTCACGTGCTTTACGTGCGGCTTCACGTGCTGTTGCAGCTTCTACGACCTTACTGATAAGAAGCTTCGCTTCATTAGGATGCTCCTCAAGCCATGTGGAAAGACCCTCATTGACCAAATTTTCAACAATGGGGCGTACTTCAGAAGAAACCAGTTTGTCTTTTGTCTGTGAAGAAAATTTAGGATCAGGAACTTTGACGGAAAGAATAGCTGTAAGTCCTTCACGGCAATCATCACCCGTTAAGTTAACTTTTTCTTTTTTTGCAATACCTGAAGATTCGGCATAACCATTAATTTGGCGCGTTAAAGCACTCCGGAAACCTACTAAATGCGTTCCACCATCACGTTGAGGGATATTATTTGTAAAACATAACACTTTCTCATGGTAGGAATCATTCCACCATAGAGCGACATCGACACTCATACCATCCTTTTCACTGGCAATGTAAATAGGGGTATCCAGCAGTGCTTTTTTTGTTTGGTCAATATACTTGACAAATTCAACTAACCCACCCTCATAATGCAATTCAACGGATTTAATATCAGCATGGCGTTCATCAACGAGAAGAATATGTATACCAGAATTTAGAAAAGCGAGTTCACGCAAACGGCGTTCCAAAGTTTCAAAATCAAATTCAACCATTGTAAAGGTTTCAGAGCTTGGTAAAAATCTGATTTCTGTGCCACTTTCTTGATTACAATCGCCAATAATTTTTAGTGGAGAATCAGCAACTCCATGGGTAAATGACATTTCATGAATTTTACCATTACGTTTGATTTTCAATTTAAGCCAAACGGATAATGCATTTACAACAGAGACACCAACGCCGTGTAAGCCTCCTGAAACTTTATAAGAATTTTGATCAAATTTTCCACCAGCGTGGAGCTGCGTCATAATGACTTCAGCAGCCGAAACGCCTTCTGTTGGATGGATATCTGTTGGAATTCCACGTCCATTATCGCGAACAGAACAAGAACCATCAGCATGGAGTGTGACATTTACAAGAGTAGCATGACCGGCTAGAGCTTCATCAATAGCGTTATCTACGACTTCATAGACCATATGGTGCAAGCCCGAACCATCATCTGTATCACCAATATACATGCCAGGGCGTTTACGTACAGCATCAAGACCTTTGAGAACTTTGATAGAAGCGGCTCCATAGTCATTACTAGATGTCGGTGAGGTTATTTCATCACTCATAAGTTAATCCACTTTTGCATTCAGTTTACGATACCCAAACAGCTCTTTTAAAAGCTTAACATTTTGATCAGTTATTTATGGAATAACCATATCAAACATTTATCGTATATCAGACTTATATTCAACATCTGTTAATATATAATTGTTTGTAGATTAAGAGGATAATTTTTACACACGATATTGTTTCCCTATAAATTAATATCAAGTTTTCATGGAACAGCACGTTTGCGACAAAAATATAAGACAGATAAGAGCTCTCTTAGCTGTTGCAGCTTTTATAAGCCAAAGAGGGGTGAGAATATTACATATATTTGTTGGCATAATCTCTCAAACAGACTTACATCCTCATTGGGGAAGAATAGAAAGACGTAAGGGTAACAAATTGCTATCCATACCATTGCTTTTCATTCTGTTTTACAGCGTTTAAAAGCATTTTAAGCAATATTTTTTAAATAATAGAGATTACGCATATATTTCATATTTTTATTTATCACGTTTCTTAATGAGAGGCATTCTCTTCACATAAAACAAAACGTCATTGATTGCTAATTTGCCTGTTTGTTTTAAAGAAAAATTTTTCAAAGTACCTAAACTCATTTCGGGGTGGCATTCATGAAGGGTATAATGGTAAATCCATTGAGCACTCCCATCTTTCTGCGTATGAAACAAAAGCCATCATCATTTTTCATGTTAGTTGCCAATGTTGTAAAAAAATGACGCTACCCCTTACTTTTTTATCAACGTAAAGATGGCGGTGCTCAACGGATTTTATGTTATCTCATCTATGAATGATGTTATGAGATAGGGTAGGGAGCAACAAGAAACATTTCTTTAAAGAAAGTATATGAATGTGCAATACAATGATACTTCTCCCTCACGTAAGAATCATGAGATTTTATGCAAGAAAAATCAAGAATTCTCATCTTATCAAAGAGATGAATAATAAAATAAGCAATAATACAGAAACTTTTTATTGATAGATATACATCAAAAATCGCCTTCTTACTAAAAAGCTTTCTCATGCATTTATTTGAGAGCAGTGCACACAAATGTTCTGTTACCAGCAATCTGTCTTGAAAACGAGAGAAACGATTAAATTTTTTACAGTTTTGAGAAAAGTGCAAAAATTTTAATTTATGAAAGGAGCGGATATTTTCATTCGATGCATTAGATATGATGACTGAAAAGGGGTATAGGTAGCATTGTAAAATGGGGGGTAAGATTTTGAAAAGAAAGAAATTTATAAATGGATTGAATGCTCTTATTGGAATTTTATGTGGAACATGGGGATTTTTGTTTTCCTCGTTCGCAGGAGCTGAAATGGCTGGCAGGCTCCCTACTTTTTTTGACTCTCATGAACATTTTATACAGCCTGATACAACAAATATAGTTCGGTTGCGTTTTGTAACAACTTTTGATTTTCCTCCCTTTAACTTTCTTGATCAAACAGGACATCTTGCAGGCTATAATATCGACTTATTGCGTGCTATTTGTGCAAAATTAAACCTTGAAAAAGTCTGTGAGGTAGAAGTTATTCCTTGGGAAGAGCTTATAGAGCATGTTAAAGATGGTGGTGCAGAAGTCATTATTGCCGGTTTAAAAGAAACAAGTAAAACGCATCAAGATCTTGTGTTTACAAGATCTTATTTGCGTTTCCCAGCTCGATTTGTTGCGTCTCGATTTATTATATCTCAACTTATGAATCTCGATGAGTCAATAAGCGATAAAGTGATACATTTAAACAGTGGCGTTTTGTCTAAAACTGTTCACGAAAAGCTGTTTCGTAGTTATTTTCCTAGCGCCAAATGGCAAGGATTTGAAGACAGGACACAGCTTTATAAAGCGTTACAGGATCATAAAATTGATGTTATTTTTGATGATGGGTTTGCTTTATCTTTATGGCTAAATAATTCCAAATCTGCGGACTGTTGTCATTTTGTTGGAGGAGTGTATATGGCTCCACAATTATTGGGGCAAGGAATGCAACTTGCTGTGGCAAAAAAGAATGAAAAATTAATTGATATACTTAATTACGCTCTGAAATCATTAGAAGATGATGGCAAGCTTACAGAACTTTATCTGCGTTATTTTCCAATAAGTTTTTATTGATGAATAGTTCTTTTAGGCAAGAGCTGTTAATCTTTCCGTACCCAACCGGTAAGAAATAGCTTCAGCAAGATGATGGCGAGCAAGATGTTCAGCTTCATCAAGGTCGGCAATGGTGCGTGCAACTTTGAGAATACGATGATAGGCGCGGGCGGAAAGCTGCATCTTTTCACTTACATCACGTAAGAGTTTAGCGGCATTTTTATCAGGTATGGCAATTTGTTCAATAATTTTGGCAGGGCAATTACCGTTGGTGCAAATATGGTCAAGACCCAATGTCGTAAAACGTTTAGCTTGGATGGCACGACATCGTGCGACACGTTTTGCAACATCACAGCTTTTTTCTGATTTTTCTTGTTGCATAAGGTCCATAGCTGTTAGTGCAGGGACATCAATCCGTAAATCAATTCGGTCGAGGAGAGGGCCAGAAATACGGGACTGATAATCAATTTGGCAGCGTATTCCTTTAGCACAAACATGATTTTTTTCGCCTGCCATACCGCATCGACAAGGGTTCATTGCAGCAATAAATTGAAAGCGAGCAGGATAGCTAATATGGTGATTGGCGCGAGCGATAACACATTCTCCACTCTCTAAGGGTTGACGAAGAGAGTCAAGGACTTGAGGGGAAAATTCAGGCAATTCATCAAGAAAAAGAACACCATTATGTGCAAGTGAAACTTCTCCTGGTCGCCCTTTAAGTCCACCACCGATCATTGCAGCCATGGAAGCGGAATGATGCGGAGCACGAAAGGGACAGTGGAGTGAAATGGTATTATGAACCATTTCTCCTGTGATGGAAGCAATCAAAGAAACATCTAGAAGCTCACGGCTATCAAGGGGCGGAAGAATGGAAGGCAATCGTTGCGCTAACATAGATTTTCCTGCGCCAGGAGGACCTACAAACAAAAGATTATGCCGTCCAGCAGCGCAAACTTCTAATGCACGTTTGGCGGTTTTTTGTCCTTTAATTTCGCAAAGGTCTGGAAGTTCAGTTTGGATAGTATATTGGCGTGGTTGAGGGCGTTTTTGAATTTGGGTTCCTTTAAAATGATTGACCATAGAGAGAAGAGTTTCTGGGGCAAGAATATTCATCTCCGCATTTGCCCATGCTGCTTCAGGTCCACATTGATAGGGACAAATGAGGCCTTTATCGAGTGATAAAGCTGTCATTGCAGCAGGTAAAACACCATTGACAGCTGTAAGGGAACCATCCAGTGATAATTCACCTAAAATAACGTAGTCTTGGGCGACTTCGGGAGGAAGAATCTCCATAACAAGCATTAATCCTACAGCAATGGGCAAATCATAATGTGATCCTTCTTTAGGAAGATCCGCTGGTGCAAGATTAATCGTAACCCGTTTGTTAGGCATAGAAAGTCCACAAGCATGCAAAGCTGCTTGTACGCGTTCACGGCTTTCTGCGATTGCTTTATCGGCTAATCCAACAATAGCTATTCCTATTTTACCGGAGGACATCATAACCTGTACATCTACAGGCACCGCTTCTAGACCGCGAAAAGCAACAGTTGTAACACGCGCGATCATTAATTGTCTCTCCCCCTTTTACTTGGAAGAGACAATCATATCTTTACATAAAAATCAAGAAGTGTCGCTATGGTTTTTTGGAGATATAAATCTATATATAAAAGCTTTATAGTACTTTCATAGAAAGTGATTTGCACAAATTTAACTATGATTTTATAGGATTCAATAAAACATTTAAATGAATTAAATTAATGTGTTAGGAGAAAAGGAGCAAGATTATTTTATTGCACGTCTGTAGAGAATTTTATGAATATTCAAGGAGAGGAGAGATTATGCACAGCAAGCAAAGAGAGTTATTTGCTATAATCAAAGGTGTGAAATATCTATGGTAGGCATATTTATCTTTTTTGTTTGATATTATTTATAGTACAAAGTGACGTGAAGTGTATTGAAGGTATCTGGTTGGATGGTATATCAGACAGGAGTTTTTTTAAAATCAGGAACCGTGCGCAGTGTATTTATAAGCTTATGCTTTGTCTGTGCTTTTCCTCAGTCACTTGCAGCATTTGAGTTATTTGGCATCCCTCTTTTTGGTCAAAAGACAATCAATTCCTCTTCATATAATGTCAATGGTACAGAGAAATTTTATAAGGTTGATGTTGTAGCTCCATTGGGCGCGCCATCAGAAGGTGTAAAAATAGTAAAGTCTGTTTCTTCACTGGTTGCTGATAAAGATAAAGCATTTAGTTCGTCTGGTTTGTTAGCCAAAGCTCGTTCAGATTATCGAGCTATTCTTTCTGCTCTATACGCGGATGGACGTTATGGTGGTATTATTAGTATCAAGATTAACGGCTTAGAAGCTGCTGATTTAAGTCCTGTGACACAACTTCCAGCACAATCCAAAATTGTTATCATCATTGATGCTGGTCCCCAATATGTTTTTAATGTTGCTGATATTGATAAAGCTGCTCCATTGATAAAATATAAAACCAATAGAATGCCGACAATTGAAGAATTAGGTTATAAGACTGGAGTGATTGCCAAATCTGAAACCATTCTAAAAGCAGAAAGATGGGCGATAGAGGGATGGCGTCGACAAGGTTATGCTAAAGCCAAAGTTATGAAAAGTGAAGTTGTTGCTGATCATGCAGCACGTCTCATTGATGCGCAGATTGCCATTGATCTTGGGCAAGAAGCGCATTATGGTCCCTTAAGTGTGCGCAATATTAGCACAAAGCCACGCGTAGATTCAGCTTATATTGCGTGGATGACAGGATTAAAAGTAGGACAAAAATATGATTCTGCTGCGTTAGCCAAGGCAAGTGAAAGACTTGCACGTCTTAATGTTTTTCGTGCTGTGAATATACGAGAGGCTGAGGCCATTCGCCCCGATGGTAGTTTACCACTGACACTTGTGGTGGAAGAACGTAAACCACGTCGTTTTGGTGCAGGTGGTAGCTATTCAACATTAGATGGAGCTGGTTTTGAAGCTTATTGGATGCATAATAATCTTTTGGGTCATGCGGAACAGCTTAAAATTGAAGCGAAAATAAGCGGTGTTGGTGGCAATAAGAAACAATCATATAATTTTAAAAATTTTGATTATCTTTTGGGTGGCACATTTATAAAGCCTGGTATATTTACTCCTGATACAGACTTTAGGACGGAACTGAAAATACAGCAAGATGTCCTAGAAAATTATACGACAAAAGCCATTAGAGGAAAGTTTGGTATAACGCATATTTTCAATGGTAATCTATCAGGACGGATGGCGATAAAAGTTTCTACTGGTTATTCTCATGATATTCATTTTGGAAACCGTTATTTTACAACAGTTGGATTACCGAGTGGTTTAATTTACGATAGTCGTAACAATAAATTTAATGCGACAAATGGTTTTTATGGTGAAGTGAATGTCGAACCTTTTTATGAAATGCGCTTTGGCAATTTTATAGAAAAAATGACGGTAGAAGGTCGTTCGTATTTTGCATTGGATGAAAGAAATCGTTTCGTTTTTGCTGCGCGAGCAAAGCTTGGTACAATTCTTGGCAGTGATAGAGCACAACTACCTTCAGATATACTCTTTCTTTCTGGTGGTGGTGGATCTGTTCGCGGTTATGCTTATCGCAATATTGGTATCAAAACAGACAATGATGCTGTTGTTGGTGGGCGGGCACTTCTTGAGGGGTCAGCAGAGTTACGTTTATCTTTAACTGATAAGATAGGGCTTGTCAGTTTTCTTGATGGCGGTAGTGTGGGAGAAAAAGCGCGTTTTGATTTTTCTAAAAAAATAAAATGGGGTGCGGGCATTGGCGGTCGCTATATGACAGATCTTGGTCCTTTACGCGTTGATCTAGCTTTTCCTCTTAAGCGAGAAAAAGGTGATCCTCGCATTGGTTTTTATGTGGGTATAGGGCAAGCATTTTAATGAAAAAAACTATGCGTTTATGGACTTTCTTATTTGGACTTTCATTTCTTTTGCTTAGTGCTTTTGTTTTTGCGCGAGAAGGGAATTCATTCTCTAGCCAAGGGCGTACAGATGATCGTTCATGGTTAGTCTCTCTCATTGAACGCGGACTTTCAGGGCCTAATCGCCAAGTTCGTTTATATAATATAAAAGGAACGCTGTCTTCTCAAGCATCAATTGAAGCTATTACCGTGAGTGATAAAAAAGGTATTTGGCTGAAAATTACCAATGCTAAAATGGATTGGAACCGTCTAGCGTTGCTGAAGGGGCGTATGAGTATTAATGAGCTTTCATTAGAACAGATTACGTTGTTGCGCAAACCGCAGGGTAACTCTTCCCTTGTTTCTTCTCTTGAGGTAGGGAAATTTTCTTTGCCAAAGTTGCCACTTGCTATCTCTATCAATAGGGTTACCGCTCAACATGTAGCGTTTGAACAAGATCTTTTTGGTTTTTCTGCTGATATATCCTTAAAGGGAAATCTAACCTTGGCCAATGATGATTTTGATGTTGATTTAACAGCTCATCGTTTAGATGCACCAGGATCGTTTTCTATTCTCACTAACCTATCCAATAGCAACCGTACAGCTAAGATTGATATTTCCGTTAATGAACCGCAAAATGGCATTTTGGCGAATATTTTGCAAATTGAAAAGCGTCCTGCATTAAATCTTGCCATTACAGGTGATGGTACTTTTGATGATTTGGTTGTCAAACTTTATTCGGAAGTTGATCATCATCCTGTTTTAGATGGCAATGTTAGCCTTGCTCATTTTGCGGAAGGACATAGTTTTTCTGCAAAACTTGTTGGTACATTGGGCCCTTTAGTGCCTGCCCAATATCGTAACCTTTTCGAATCTGATGTAACATTGAAAGCAGAAGCAAGAATGACCAAAGAAGGTGTGACACACCTTGATCATATGATGCTTCAGAATAAGGCAATGAATATTGTAGCCAATGCTGAAATAACAGCAGATGGGTTTTTACGGAAGCTTTTTGTTGATGGCAAAATGGCCTTTGATAAGGAAAAAGAGGTTGTACCTTTATCAATATCAGAAATGCCAATGCGTTTGGGTAATCTTTCTTTAAACATTGACTATGGCCGAAAAGGAAAACAATCTTGGCAGGGAAAGCTTGTTGTAGATCATGTGAGCAATAACAACATTCACATTCGCGATGCCATTTTTGATATGGGGGGAGTAAGCGAAAATCTTGATAATGCAGCTTCTCGTCATGTTGGTATTCAGGTTAAAGGAATACTTAGAGGGGGTGAAAAACGTAAAGATACATCAGGAAAAGACTTAGACCAAACAGTTCATGTGCATTTAGATACGGATATTTTTGCTAGAAAACCAGTTTTGATTCATGACTTTAGTGTTACGAGCCAGGGGTTTTCTGCTTGGTTAAAAGGGAAAATGGAGCATTTTATTTTTAAAGGCGACCTTGGTTTAAAAACACAAGCATTTGCTCCTTTCAGTTTGCTGCGTGAGCAATCACTCACTGGTAGCACAGATATTAAAGCCAAAGGAACAATAGGTTTAATGAGTGGCGCTTTTGATCTTGAGTTATCAGGGGTAGCTGACAATATGAAAATAGGTGTGGAGCCGTTCGATCGTTTTTTCAAAGGAAATTTTACTCTTTCAGGTAGTGCGGCTTACGACACGGAGAATTTAATTTTGCGTCATTTGGATTTGAAAAGCTCATACGCGGATATAAAAGCTGATGGATATTTTTCAAGTGAGAGAGCCAAAATGGACTTCTATGCTCAAATATCGGATCTTGCTAAATTGGATTCGAGAATGAAAGGTGCACTTACAATTCAAAGTACAGCTAGAGGGCTCAATAGCCTTATAAATCTTAAAACGCGTGCAAATGTTGCTGAAGCATTTTTTATGGGGAAGCAATTACAGAATACAACACTTACAATGAAAACACTGGTAGATAATACATTGCCCATTACAGAAGTAACCGGCGATGTAAAGGGTGAAGGCACTTTTGCTAAGAAACCTTTATATTTATCAGCTTCTTTTAAAAATTCTCATCAAATTCGACAACTTGAAGATATCGATATAAGAGGAGGAAGTGCAAAAATAACCGGAGATCTTTCTCAGACGCAAGGTTTTATTAAAGGCGCTTTGCATGTTGATGCTGATGATATTTCAGTATTATCAGCGTTATTTTTGCAAGAAGGTAGTGGAAAAGTAACAGGAGATTTTGTTTTTGATGAACAAAATGGCAAACAACAAGCCAATATAAAAGCGCATATTGATCGTTTAAATTTTGCAAAAAATAAAATTAAAAAGTTGGAAGTCAAAGCAGACTTGTTTGATCCTTTTGGCATGGCCCAGTTAGAAGGGATTATTAATGCAGAGCAAATTCAAACGCCTTTGATAATGGTTAATCATTTAAATGCTCATGCTAATAGCAAAGACGGACAAACAGTTTTTACTCTTCAAGCGGTGTTGCCTCATAATACCAATGCACAGCTTTCTGGCCGTATGGTTGCAGTAGAAGTCCCAGAAGATATAAAACGAGAAATACAAATTGAAACAGTGGATGTAAAACAACATAATTTTCACGCGACATTGCCTAAAGCAGCTACGATTGTTTTTGATAAAGATGGTATGACAGTTAATGGATTAGGACTTGCGATTAATGGCGGTAAAATTATCCTGGCAGGAAATGTTCAAGATACTCTTAATCTAGATCTTACCATGAATGCCTTGCCTGCTTCGTTAGTCAATTTATGGAAATCCGATCTTGGAGCAGCTGGTACTGTGACGGGGCAAGTTATAATTCGTGGCAGTTTTCAAAAGCCCGATGTGACTTATGATATAAAAGGTGAAGGACTTACAACGATCGCACTTCAAGATAAAAAAGTAATGCCTTTTGTGCTTACTGCTACAGGTAAAACCATAGATAAGAATCTTACTTTGAATGCAAGTTTAACAGGGGAAGAGGCAAGGGCACAAGCACAGGGAAGCATATCTTTCAATCAAAACGAGCTTGATCTCCATGTTAACTTGCAAGATTTTCCTACACGTTTGCTTAATAGTTTTATTGAAGGGCAAGCACTTGGAGGAGCGGTGGTAGGTAAGGTCGATATCGGCGGCACCCTGAAAGATCCTTCTGCTCATTTTGAGCTTTCTAGCCAAAACTTGACTGTTATGACACATAAAGGACCACTGTCGATTGATATGAATGCTCGTGGTTCTTACAAAAAATCGGCTTTTGATATTGAGAATATGGTAGCGACAGGAGATAAGGGACTAGAGCTTTCCATAAATGGGCCTGTTTCTCTCAATGATTCAGAGGCCAAATTAAATATTAAAGGGACAATGCCTCTTGCTTTTATTGATCTTTTATTAGCAAAGCGTGGTGCGCATATAACGGGTATGGCAAAAATGGATGCAACCCTTAATGGTTCATTGCTTAAGCCACTGTTTACAGGAAATGTTTCCATAGTGAATGGTAGCTTTTTTGATTCAAAAACAAATCTCGGGCTTAACGATGTAACAATAGAAGGAAAATTAAATGGTGATCATATCCTAATAGAGAAAGCTATTGCGTCTTCATCGGAGGGGGGAAGAATTTCTGCTTCAGGCCGTATCTCTAATGATCTACAACCAGATTTGGTATTCTATCTTGATAATGCCAATTATAATGATGGTTCTATGATTCTTGCGACATTGTCGGGAAAGATGACAATGACAGGGCATTTTGGGGATAATCTTGTTATTGGCGGTGATATCGCAGTTGAAAAAGCTGAAGTTTTAGTTCCGGATCATTTTCACAATGCGAAATTTCTTGATATTAAAAATAAAAATTTAACAAAGTCGATTCAAAAAACGCTTGAACGTGCTGATGTTAAGAGCACTAACACAGATCGTGATGTCGATATCTCTCAAGAATCTTCATCTGTTGTACTATCAAATATGCTTATTACGGCGCGCAATCAGTTTTTTGTGCGTGGACGAGGGCTAGATGCTGAACTAGGAGGGCGTATTAACATAGCAGGTCCATTACATGATGTGCATCCAGTTGGTGAGTTTCAAATGATTCGTGGACGTTTTGATATTCTTTCACAGCGTCTTAATTTTGATCAGGGACAAGCAAGTTTTAGCGGTAATCTTAATCCTACGGTTTATTTTGTGGCTAATAAAAATAGTGGTGATATTAATGTCACTGTCACGGTAAGTGGAACAATTGATAATCTTGATGTTAATTTTTCTTCACAACCCAATTTACCACAGGATGAGATTTTGGCGCGTTTGATTTTTAACCGCTCTCTTAATGAATTATCACCATTTCAGATTGCTCAACTTGCGGCAGCGGCAGCTGATCTTGCAGGTGCTTCTAATACATCTTTATTGAATACTCTACGAGCTAAAATTGGTCTTGATGATCTTGATGTTGTCGTTGATGAAAAGGGAAATACTGGCTTACGTATTGGACGTTATATACACAACAACATTTATTTAGGTTTTGAAGCAGGATCAGATGGAACGACGAAGGGAACAATTAATTTGAACATTTCACGTCATCTTAAAGCTAGAGGTGCTATAGGGAATGAAAAGAATTCTAGTATTGGTCTTTTTTATGAAAGAGATTATTAAGAATTAAAATTCTGAAATTTAATGACTGCAATTTTATGCATTTAACTCTCTGTATTAGAGAAAGATAACACGCTTATTGGTAATGATATCGTTTTGTAATTCGAATAAGAACTTCAAATATTAAAAAGATTCTTTTATTTAAGTTTTTGCAATTCAAAATCAAAAAATTATTGGCTTACATACCATAATAAGTGAGATTAGTGTGAGGGTAAGAACTATTTATAGAGAAGGGAGTGTTTCTTATGAAGGCTCTTAAATATAAAGAAGCTACATTGGGAGCAAACCAAATAGCATGAGTGGTTCCGCTTGCACGTTTATAGATATAAAGATTATGGTGCACAATAAACTCCATATTATACTACTCACGAGTGGTGGCGTAAAATGTGCTTAGGCGCATTGATAATAAATGCTTATAATTAAGATTCTCCGCAGAACCAACGAAGAGCAAAACAATATTTTTATCATTCTTTATTGCATAAACGACAAAATACTTCATAACGATAATGGATATTTTTATAAAAAATTATTTTATCGAATGCATTTTCAAGAAAGATTAAGCTATAAAAAAGAAATTTTTAGCACATCGCGCCAAGGTATATTTAAAGTGCTTAGTTTTAAAACCTATTCTTGAATAGAGTTACGTCCTTTATGAAACAAACGCGTACCACTGTGCTTTTGTGTATTCATAACTTCTCATTCCATTTTACCAGCACTGTTCATGAATGATAGAAAGCAAAATCTTCATTGTGTGCTGCCGTTTTTTGCATTTATGGGCATGCAAAACGGCACTAGATTTTATTTTCTAACTCTCAATATTATGTTGCTTTTTCCTTGAGAAAGCTCATGAGTAGCATATTTACTCCTTTGTTAAACAGTTTTATCTACACACTAACCTTACTTGTAGTATGAAGCGAACGATTTTTTTGAATGCGAAAATTTAAGAGATCATATAGCACCGTCTTTGTATTTATAAACGTGCGCATTGAACCCCTCGTTCTATTTGGCTTGGCTCCTAATGTTGCTTCTTTATATTTAAGAACATTCATAAGAAGCACTCCCTTCTCTATAAATAGTTCTTACCCTCACACTAATCCCACTTGTGGTGTGTGAGCGAATGATATGCAATTAATTCAATATAAAATAGGATTAGAATGGAAGAATCTTACGATATTCGGGATATCTCATTCAAATTACAACAAATTATCATTATAAATCAATATCTTGATTTGATAATGACATATGTTTTTTCAAGTATTTTAAGAAATTGCCATGTTAAGTCATACCATTGTTGCTCCCAGATCTGAGAATAAAATGCAAAACTTGATTTAAGGTATTTATTACAGAAAGAAATTTTATGATAAATTTTTCCTTATTTTCAAGCGTGCTTTTCACACGAGTTCACAGTGTGGAAAAAAATCATAGTAAATAGCATAGAGATGAATTCAGACAAAGGTTGCGTAAATTATCACAGTTGTGCGATCATAGTTTTTAGAAAGTTTCCCAAAATTTGATATTAGCTGTCTTGATGCATATGAGAACCATAACATTTATGGATGTTATGCTACTGAGCTGAAAAAAGGATAAACTTCTCACTATCAAGCTTTTGTTTTGAAATAAACGCTTTCAATCAAAAAACAGAAGAGGTTTTCATTTTTATATAAATCCTAGACACGTACCCTTAATAAACGATAGCTTTTTTTCATAGCTGTATTTAGTGGAATATTTTTCCATGCAATATCTTTGTTTTGTATAAAAGATAAGGACTATTTCTTCACTTTTTATCTCAAATCTTATGGAGGCGCCTAAAAGCTAAGACATGTGCTTTTTAAATTGAATATTATGAAGTTTTTTGTAAAAACTATTTTCCTTTGCGAGCAATTCTTGTTGGCTACCTTGTTCAATCAGTTGACCATTTTTTATAACAACAATTTTATGAGCGCGAGCAATTGTTGAAAGGCGATGAGCAATGATGATAGTTGTGCGTCCTTTGGTAAGGCGATGAAGTGCTTCATTAATTTGTACTTCAGTATGCGAATCTAATGCACTTGTTGCTTCATCAAGAATAAGAATTTCACTGTTATGAAGCATTGCTCTAGCGATAGCGAGTCGTTGTTTTTGTCCACCTGAAAGGTTACAGCCATTATCGCCAATTTGTGTATCATAGCCATTTGGCAAGTCCATAATAAAATCATGAGCATTGGCTGTTTTTGCTGCTTTTATAATATCTTCGTCACTGGCTCCTTCTTTTCCAAGACCAATATTATATTTAACAGTTCCTTGAAAGAGAAAAGTATCCTGTCCTACATAGGCCATAAGTTTTCTCAAAGAACGAAATGTCGCATAACGGATATCTTGATTATTAATCAGTATACGTCCTTTTGTGGGGTCATAAAGGCGCATAATAAGATTGATAAGGGTTGATTTTCCTGAACCAGATGGCCCTACCAACGCTGTCATTTTTCTAGGTTTTATTTCTAGATTGATGTTATTCAAGATCATCTTTTTATCTGTATACGCAAAAGAAACGTTTTCGAAACGA
Source organism: Bartonella pachyuromydis (assembly GCF_039543065.1). NCBI lineage: Bacteria > Pseudomonadati > Pseudomonadota > Alphaproteobacteria > Hyphomicrobiales > Bartonellaceae > Bartonella > Bartonella pachyuromydis. The sequence continues at coordinate 303,880 of NZ_BAABJA010000001.1, forward strand.
ATGCTCCCTTGTGTTTCATCGAGATCTTTAGCATTCTCATGTTCTATAACTGTGAGAGGATAGTCAAGTACATCAAACATCGTACGGATACTAACCAAACCAGTTTCAATTTTGACTCGTACATTTGCTAGCCTTTTTGCAGGTTCGTAAGCGAGAAGCAAAGCGACAATGAAAGACATAAATTCACCTTGAACGCCTGTACGTTGTGTTGCAAGGTAGCCGGAAAAGCAGATAATACCCGCAATAGCAATACCAGTGAGAGTTTCCATAATAGGATTTGTAATGGCTTGAAGCGTTGCAATAGTATTTGCTTGTTTTTCAACGTCATTAATGGCTTGGTTCATACGTTTTTTCATTAATTCTTCTAGTGAAAAAGCCTTGATGACTCGTATACCAATAGAACTTTCTTGTACAATTTTGATAATTTCACCAAGCGAAAGGAGTTCTTTTTCAACAAGGCTACGAATACGTTTTAAAGCCATTCGAATTCCTAAAAAAGCCAGTGGTCCTATTATTAAAGTAATGGCGATTAACGTAAAATTTTGAATAAACATGACAAGCAATAGGCCACTAACGGAAAGCAAATCGCGCACAAAAGTTGTGATAATTGTATCAATGATATTACGCACTGCTGTAGCATTATGGGTTATGCGGACAAGTAAATCAGATGAAGTATTATTATGGTAAAAAGAAACACCTTGTTCCATAAGGCGCGCATAAATTTTACGCTGCTGTTCAGCAATGATACTGTTACCTGCTTTGCTCAAAAAGTAAGTTTGCGAAAAAGTTGCAATTCCTTTGAGAATGAAAATGAAAGCAATGATACCAGAAATCAAAACAATCATACCAAAATTCTGCGCTTCAATCATATAATTGACAACGTCACGCATAATCCACGCACTGGCTGCAGTTGTGCAGGAAATAATGATCATTGAGAAAATAGCTGCACTATACCAACGTGCATGTTTACGAAAATTTTCTCGCAAAAGACGAAAGATAAGATGTTTATCAAAAGCGGAAATTCGTTTTTTTACCATGAGATGCTTCTATACTCTATCATTGTTCTATGCAAGACTGAAGCACTTTGATTAAAAACACTTTAACCGTTCTGATAAAACAATGTTTTACAGAAAGGTTGGTACGCACATAACTTTATTTAAAAGCACCACAACAAAACTCTATGATGCTTCTAAATGCTCAACTCTCTCATGATTTATATTCTAAAAGAATTATTTAGCTGCTATCACCATCATCATTTGACGCCCCTCGAGCTTTGGCTCAGATTCGATTTTGGCGATTTCACTTGTATCTTCTTTAACTCGTTGAAGAAGTTTTAATCCAAGATCTTGGTGAGCCATTTCACGCCCACGAAAACGCAAAGTAATCTTTACTTTATCACCATTACCAATAAAGCGATGAATTGCTTTAAGCTTCACGCCATAATCATGGACATCAACATTTGGACGCATCTTAATCTCTTTGATTTCGATGATTTTCTGTTTTTTACGTGTCTCTGCAGCTTTTTTTTGGGTCTGATATTTCAATTTTCCCAAATCAATAATCTTACATACAGGTGGTTCCGCATTTGGGACAATTTCAACCAAATCAAGTCCTGCATCTGCAGCCATAGCAAGCGCTTCTTGTATTGCAACAATTCCCTGATGTTGTCCTTCATCATTAATAAGCTGAACACGCGGAACGCGAATATCTTGATTTGAGCGTGGCCCGTCTTTTTGGGTAGGTGATATTTTAAACGGTCTACGAATGGTTTATGTTCCTTAGTTCTGATTCATCTATAGCGTAATTTAATATACAATTACACACAGAAAAACAACTAGGTTTCGTGCTTTTTTCATATTTGATTTACGGCTTTGAGGTTTGATTTGTAAAATAGAAATTTTTTTGTATCAACTGTTCTATAGAGGAAAAGAATCATGGAGCAAAATATTCCTTGCCAGTTTTTTTCGTTTGAAGGCACTCCTCTTGCGGTGCGGTATCGCAAAGGTCGCGGTTCTTTGGGTTTAGTTTGGCTTTCCGGCTATCAATCCAATATGTTAAGAAGCAAAGCGGTGTTTGTTGATGATTTTGCTCAGAAGCATGATTTGTCTTGTTTGCGTTTTGATTACTCTGGCCATGGAGAATCGGAGGGTGATTTTTTTCAAGGCACGATTTCACGTTGGGTTAAAGAAAGTTTAGCGGTTTTTGAAACCTATTGTGAAGGGCCGCAAATAGTGATTGGTTTCTCTATGGGGGGATGGATAGCGCTAAGGCTCGCTAGGTTATTAGCGCAGAAAAATAAGAGATTTGCTGGCATGATCTTGGTTGCACCAGCTCCTGATTTTACACAAACATTGCTAGAACCAGAATTAGGTCCGGAAGAATGGAAAATTTTGGAAGAAAAAGGTTATGTTGAACGTCCTGGGGATGAAGATGATGAAACGATGCCCTTTACAAAAGCATTTATTGAAGATGGAAAAGACAACTGTGTTATGAAAGGATGCATTGATATTGGCTGTCCTATTCATATTCTCCAAGGGATGGAGGATGATAAAATACCTTATCAACATACATTGACTTTACTGAATCATTTGCCTTTACAGGATGTAACATTGACACTTGTTCGTGATGCAGATCACGGGTTTTCGCGCCCAAAGGATTTAGAGTGCCTTGAGATAGTTTTGAAGTCGTTGATTGATAAAATTTACGAAAATTTTCTCGCAAAAGACGAAAGATAAGATGTTTATCAAAAGCGGAAATTCGTTTTTTTACCATGAGATGCTTCTATACTCTCATTGTTCTATGCAAGACTGAAGCACTTTGATTAAAAACACTTTAACCGTTCTGATAAAACAATGTTTTACAGAAAGGTTGGTACGCACATAACTTTATTTAAAAGCACCACAACAAAACTCTATGATGCTTCTAAATGCTCAACTCTCTCATGATTTATATTCTAAAAGAATTATTTAGCTGCTATCACCATCATCATTTGACGCCCCTCGAGCTTTGGCTCAGATTCGATTTTGGCGATTTCACTTGTATCTTCTTTAACTCGTTGAAGAAGTTTTAATCCAAGATCTTGGTGAGCCATTTCACGCCCACGAAAACGCAAAGTAATCTTTACTTTATCACCATTACCAATAAAGCGATGAATTGCTTTAAGCTTCACGCCATAATCATGGACATCAACATTTGGACGCATCTTAATCTCTTTGATTTCGATGATTTTCTGTTTTTTACGTGTCTCTGCAGCTTTTTTTTGGGTCTGATATTTCAATTTTCCCAAATCAATAATCTTACATACAGGTGGTTCCGCATTTGGGACAATTTCAACCAAATCAAGTCCTGCATCTGCAGCCATAGCAAGCGCTTCTTGTATTGCAACAATTCCCTGATGTTGTCCTTCATCATTAATAAGCTGAACACGCGGAACGCGAATATCTTGATTTGAGCGTGGCCCGTCTTTTTGGGTAGGTGATATTTTAAACGGTCTACGAATGGTTTATGTTCCTTAGTTCTGATTCATCTATAGCGTAATTTAATATACAATTACACACAGAAAAACAACTAGGTTTCGTGCTTTTTTCATATTTGATTTACGGCTTTGAGGTTTGATTTGTAAAATAGAAATTTTTCTTTTATTATCATAAAGTGTTTTATGGAGGAAAAGAATCATGGAGCAAAATATTCCTTGCCAGTTTTTTTCGTTTGAAGGCACTCCTCTTGCGGTGCGGTATCGCAAAGGTCGCGGTTCTTTGGGTTTAGTTTGGCTTTCCGGCTATCAATCTGATATGTTAGGGAGCAAAGCGATATTGGTTGATGATTTTGCTCAGAAGCATGATTTGTCTTGTTTGCGTTTTGATTACTCTGGCCATGGAGAATCGGAGGGTGATTTTTTTCAAGGCACGATTTCACGTTGGGTTAAAGAAAGTTTAGCGGTTTTTGAAACCTATTGTGAAGGGCCGCAAATAGTGATTGGTTCTTCTATGGGGGGATGGATAGCGCTAAGGCTCGCTAGGTTATTAGCGCAGAAAAATAAGAGATTTGCTGGCATGATCTTGATTGCACCAGCTCCTGATTTTACACAAACATTGCTAGAACCAGAATTAGGTCCGGAAGAATGGAAAATTTTGGAAGAAAAAGGTTATGTTGAACGACCTCCGGATAGTGATGATGATGAACCGATGCCTTTTACAAAAGCATTTATTGAAGATGGGAAAGACAACTGTGTTATGAAGGGATGCATTGATATTGGCTGCCCTATTCATATTCTCCAAGGGATGGAGGATGAAAAAATCCCCTATCAACATACATTGACTTTACTGAATCATTTGCCTTTACAGGATGTAACATTGACACTTGTTCGTGATGCAAACCATCGGTTTTCACGCCCAAAAGATTTAGAGTGTCTTGAAACAGTGTTACGATCATTTGTTGACAAAATTAATGCAAGATAGAGGTCAAATTTACTGATGCTAAAGACATAATATATGACCTTTTATGAACAGCCTTTCATTTTTTCTGATCGTGTTGTACCCGTACGTGTGCATGCACATAAACATGCGCGTCGGCTTACATTACGTATTGATGCAAGGAGTCAGGAGATCTGTATAACAACGCCACCAGCGGTAAGTCTCTCTTCAGTTCAAGGTTTTATTGAAAAGAATCGATCTTGGATTGAAGCGCGTCTTACTCGCGTGCAAATTCCTCATGAAAATTCTTATCTCAAAGAGGGAATAACGATTCCTATATTGGGTATTGAACATACCATAAGACATAAAGTAGGACGTGGGATAACAGAAATTATTACAGGAGATGGAGAGCAAGAGCCCCAAATTATCGTTTATGGTCAATTAGAACATTTACCAAGACGTGTTGCTGATGTTTTAAAAAAACAGGCTGCACTCATTATAACACCGTTGGTAGGATATTATGCAGATAAAGTAGAGCGTAAAGTAAAATCAATTTGTTATAAAGATACGAAAAGTCGTTGGGGTTCTTGTTCAATAAAAGGCAACCTTTCTTTTTCTTGGCGTCTTGTTATGGCACCAAAAGAAGTTGTTGAATATGTTGTTGCGCATGAGGTCGCCCATCTTGTTGAAATGAATCACGGCCCAAGATTTTGGGCTCTTTGTGAAAAACTTTGTCCAGAAAGTAAAAAGCATCGTGCTTGGTTGAAAGAAAATGGTTATAAGTTGCAGGCTATTGATTTTCATTCATATAAGCTGGAAATATGAAAAAACTTGAAGAAGATAATATTCGGTGGAACTTTTTATTGAACATTTTATTATATATGTGCCTCATGACATGATGAGGAATGCATTGAAGCCTCAGCAATATTGTCTTCCCCTGCTTCGTTTGCTGAGTGTCTTCAATGTTTTTACTTTATCTTTTTTATAATTCAGCTTAATAATATTTCATAATTCTTAAATTGAGATTGGAAGAGCGTTTATGCCTGTCCTTACAGATCCCCTTCAGCTATTACAGGCACTTATTCGTTGCCCTTCTGTTACGCCACGCGAAGCAGGTGTTTTATCAACTTTAGAACAATTTCTCAAAAAGATGGGGTTTCATGTTGAGCGTCCTATTTTTTCAGAAAAAAGCACAGAAGATGTTGAAAATCTTTATGCCAAGATAGGAAAAGAAGGGCCGCATCTTATGTTTGCGGGTCATACGGATGTTGTACCGCCAGGGACATTGGAACAATGGACATATCCTCCTTTTGAAGCTGTGATAGATCAAGGAAAATTATACGGGCGGGGTGCTGTTGATATGAAGGGTGGTATTGCTTGTTTCGTTGCAGCACTTGCTCGAATTCTTGAGAAAAGATCCCTTAAAGGAATGGTAAGCCTTTTGATTACCGGTGACGAAGAGGGACCAGCTTTGAATGGTACGGTTAAACTTCTCAAATGGGCAGAACAAAAAGGTGAAAAATGGACTGCTGCTCTTGTTGGTGAACCAACAAGTGTAAAAACGGTTGGTGATATGATAAAAATTGGTCGTCGAGGGTCAATTTCTGGTATTATTACCGTTAAAGGTCGCCAAGGACATGTTGCTTTTCCTGAGCGAGCTGCCAATCCATTGCCCTTAGTCAGTGAGATTCTTCAAGCGTTAACACAAACAACTTTAGATCAAGGTACAGAAAATTTTCAACCGAGTAATTTGGAATTAACGACTATTGATACGGGTAACTCTGCGGTAAATGTTATTCCAGAGCAGGCGACAATTCGTTTTAATATACGCTATAATGATCTTTGGACAAAAGCAATGCTTATGAGGGAAATTGAAAAACGTCTTACCTCAGTGCAATCAAAAAACAACAAAAATCAATTACCCTTCTATCAACTTGAATGGATTCCAAGTTTAGGGGATGTTTTTTTAACCCAAAATGATAAACTCATTCATACATTATCCAATGCTATTAAAAGCATAACAGGGCATATACCCGAATGTTCAACTTCAGGGGGAACTTCGGATGCGCGATTTATTAAAGATTATTGTCCAGTGGTTGAATTCGGCTTACCAGGACAGACCATGCACATGGTGGATGAGTGTGTAACTCTCGATGCAATGGAAACTCTCACAGCTGTTTATGAACGTTTCATTGTTGACTTTTTTACATAATGAAAAGAAGAAATTGTTTTTTCAACAACATCTCTATTACAAATTAAAAATCATACATATGATAGCACAATTGATGTAATGGAGATGAAAACTATAGAAATTTTAATTTGCCAATTGACTAATGACATGATCAAGAAGGATTCGTCCTTTGTCTGTCGCTTTTAAGCGGTGATTTCCTATCATTTCTACCAGCCCTTGTTGTTGTAAATCGATAAGCTTTTTCATTGGTAAACCCTTGGTGTTTAAAGTTTCATAACGTACAAGATCTAAACCTTCGCAAAGACGTAACCCCATGAGGAGCATTTCATTTGCTTGCTGCTCAATGGTCAAATGTTCCGTTTCAATACAACCATGTCCCGTAGTTTCTACCAATTCAAGCCAATGTTCGGGATATTTCTCATTTATTGTCACATAACGTTCACGATTTTCAATTTGAGAAGTAGCTGTTTTTGAAGAGGTCGGACAATGACTTGGTGAGTACTCAATAAAGCGTCCATGGGCTCCTGGACCAAAGCCTGCATATTCATGATAACGCCAATAGAGAAGGTTGTGTGCTGATTCGGCACCGAGAGTTGCATGATTTGAAATCTCATAGGCTGGTAATCCACGGCGTTCGGTTATTTCTTGGGTAAGATGATACAGGTCTGCTGCGAGTTCTGATGGGGGAAGGATAAGTCTTCCTGCGTCATAAAGTCGCTTAAAGGCGGTTCCCTCTTCGATGGTTAATTGGTAAAGAGAAAGATGGTCTGCTGCAAAATCAAGGGCCTGAAAAAGTTCCCATTTCCATTGTTCAAGAGTTTGTTCGGGGCGAGCATAAATAAGATCAAAGGATAAACGTGGAAAGATTTCTCGTGCTAAAGCGATAGCGTGAAGGGCTTGTTTCACATCATGGAGTCTGCCAAGTTTTCGCAGTGCTTGATCATTGAGTGCTTGCACACCTAAGGATAAGCGGTTAACGCCTGCTGCGCGATATCCGCGAAAGCGTTCGGCTTCCACACTTGATGGGTTTGCTTCCAGTGTAATTTCAACTTTATCATCAACGGTCCATTTTTTTGTAAGAGCTTTTAATAAGGCATCAACAGTTTGAGGTGTCATAAGAGATGGCGTTCCTCCACCAATAAAAATACTGGTAATATGACGTGGGCCTATTTTATGGTATTGTGTTTCTATTTCACGTTCAAAGGCGGTTACAAAACGTGGCTGATCAACACCATGAACACGAACATGGGAATTAAAATCACAATAGGGGCATTTTGCAGCACAAAAAGGCCAGTGAATATAGATGCCAAAAGTTTCATTCATGAGAGCGTTAAGAGATTTTCAGCTAAAAGTTTGAAGGCGCGTGCACGATGTGAGAGTGGGGGCGTTTTATCATTGAGTTTCCAGCCATGTTTTTGCTTTGTGGACATTTCTCCAAAGGTATTTTCATATTCATCTGGTAAAAAAATGGGGTCAAAACCAAAACCTTTATCTCCCCGTGGAGGCCAAATAAATGTTCCTTCAACGCATCCACGAAAATAATCGGCGTGAGCATCAGGCCATGCGATGCAAATGACGGATATAAATCGGCATTTTCGTTGGCTTTTTTCATGCGCTCCGTTTTTTTGAAGTTCATCTTCTATTTTTTGCATAGCTTTTAAAAAGTCACGTGTGCCATCCGGTTGAAGAGCAAGGTCTGCTGTATAAACACCCGGAGCACCATTCAAGGCATCTACTTCCAAACCTGAATCATCAGAAAGAGCCGGAAGTCCTGTATTTTTTGCTGCCGAAAAAGCTTTTATATAGGCATTTTCTTCAAATGTTGTTCCCGTTTCTTGTGGTTCTGGCAATCCAAGCTCTTTTGCGGATTGTATTATTAATCCAAAGGGCGCAAACAGTGTGGTAATTTCATGCAATTTACCGGTGTTATGTGTAGCAATAACGAGTTTTTTAGCTGCTATGCTTCTCATAGAGATCTCTCCAGAAGTAAAAAGGGAACTATTTTGTGCTAAAAAAATTAACTGGAACGTTTAATATACAAATTCCACCAAACTTTACACAATACTCTCTTTTTGCAACTTTATAAATATTCTAGTCAAATGAAATCTTTTATATTTTATTATGATGACAATGTTTGAAAAGATATATGATCTCTTTTTTTGATAGTAGCATTTTTTATGATAAATATATGTTATGTTTTTCCACTACTTTAGCCTATTTGGCCAAGCCTTGGTAAAACTCATATATAGAGAGAAATGTTTTAAAGTCATGAAACAAGCGTTATGAAGCACAAACCTATTGATGATGAATTAAAATATCTTGATGAGCGTTCGCGAGATATCTTTCGCCATATTGTGGAGGCTTATCTTAATGATGGTGAACCTGTAGGATCACGAAATCTTTCAAAGCTTTTGCGACAGACATTATCACCAGCCACGATTCGCAATGTGATGAGTGATCTTGAACACCTTGGTTTAATTTATGCACCTCATGTATCTGCGGGGCGGATGCCAACACAGTCGGGATTACGATTTTTTGTTGATGCATTTATGGAAGCGGGTGATTTGCCAAACGAGGAGCGTGAAAGTATTGAAGCTCAAGTCAAAGAAGCTGGTCATACACAATCAGTTGAACATTTTCTCATTCAAGCAAGCCGCGTTCTTTCAGATCTTTCACGTGGTGCAGGGCTTGTTCTGGCAACAAAATATGAAGGCACATTGAAACATATTGAATTTGTGCGTCTTGATAGAGAGCACGCTCTTGCTGTTTTGGTAACACAACAAGGTGAGGTTGAAAATCGTATTGTTCATTTACCAGAAGGGGTTACTCATGCGCAATTGACGGAGGCAACGAATTTTCTTAATGCCCATATTCAGGGGCGCACATTGAGTGAAGCGAAAGAAGAAATAGCACGGTTATGCTCAGAAACACGGGCTGCACTTGATCATTTATCCCATCATCTCGTTGAAACTGGATTAGCTTTGCTAGGAGGAGAAGATGCTGATCATAAAATACACCTTATTGTTCGTGGGCGCAGTAATTTACTTGAAGATGTGAAAGCAGAAGAAGATTTAGAGCGGTTACGGCATTTGTTTGATGATCTTGAAACACGTGAAAGTATGGCACAGCTTCTCGATTTAACGGATGAAGGGTCAGGAGTTCGTATCTTTATTGGTTCAGAAAATAAGTTGTTTTCACTTTCTGGTTCTTCTTTAGTCGTTGCACCGTATCGTGATTCAAAACAAAGGGTGATTGGCGCTTTAGGAGTTATCGGGCCCACACGGCTTAATTATGCAAGAATTGTACCTATGGTCGATTATACAGCGCAACTTATATCACAACTGTTGCGTTAAAATAACTAAGTGAATATTCGTACTATAAATGTTCATTATATTAAGATACATAAATACCCCTTGATTTTTGTCTGCAAAATTTCGATATCGAGAATAACAAATCTTATGAAGGAATGGAATTTTTATGTCTGACGAAAAAAACAAGTTTACTGACGCTTCATTTGAAAATTGCGATTTGAAAAATCCGGTTAATCGTGATGCGCTTAAAAAAGCAGCGGATGAGTTTTTAAAAACGCGTGAAGCAGAGGCACGCGCAGAGGTCGAAGAAGAAAAAGATGAATTTGTCGACCCCCTAACTGCTTTACAAGATGAAAATAAAGAACTGAAAGATCAGCTTTTGCGTCTTGCTGCAGATATGGAGAATCTTCGGCGTCGTACGGCGCGTGATGTGGCAGATGCAAGAGCTTATTCAATTGCTAATTTTGCACGTGACATGTTATCTGTTTCTGATAACCTCAATCGTGCTTTGGAGGCTATTCCAGAAGGTGCAAAGGAGAATGATGCTGGTTTGAAAACATTAGCTGAGGGCGTAGAAATGACTGAGCGTGCAATGATAGCGGCGCTAGAACGTCATGGGGTGCAGAAAATTCATCCAGAAGGGCAAAAATTTGATCCTCACTTTCATCAAGCGATGTTTGAAATCCCTAATTCCGATGTACCGGATAATACTGTCCAGCAAGTTGTTCAAGCAGGTTACATTATAGGTGATCGTGTTTTGCGTCCAGCTATAGTTGGCGTAGCCAAAGGAGGGATAAAAGAGCCTTCTGTTGAATCTGATCCGGCTTAAAATACACCAATAACAATACCTCCAGCATGAAAATATGGCATTGCATATAACCACCCTGTTTTCGTGAGGTATTGTATCCAAGAAAATCCTAAAGGGTGGTAAAACACCCTTTATCCTTGGAGTGCCCAACGTCCTTTTACAACATATGGAGCATCACTTGAGGGAGATGGCGATAACAATAAAACAAAGTGATCGACTTCAAAAGGAGGAAATGAAAAATCACCCCGAGAAGAGAGATAAGAAGGAAGATATTCGGGTTTAATATCAAGCAATCGTGCAACAGTAATATGTGGAGTAAATGGTCTTTCATCAGGAGATAAGCTTAAGCTGTTCCGAATAGATTGCATCTTTTTGTGTAAGAGGCTGAGAGTCTCAGAAGGTTCAATGCGAACAACAAGGGAATGTGGAGAACTTTCTGAACCAAAAACATCAAAACCCTTTGTATATAGCATAAAAGGAGGAAGCTTTATTGTCTCAAAGGCGCGGATAAGTTTATCGGCTACAATGCTTTCAACTTCACCAAAAAAAGACAAGGTGATATGAAAGTTTTGTGGGTTAATCCATTGTGCGTTCGGTAAACCACTTTGCAACGATATGAGTGCTTGTGTTGTTTGTTGAGGAATCTGAACAGCACTAAATAGACGGGACATGGAATCTCCTTATGGTAAAAAGATGCCACCGCAAATACGATGGTGGATAATAAAGGCGGAATACATCACTTAGGATAAGGCAATTGTGGCAAAAAAGAATGTCGAAAAAATGTTTGTTATAATGATGGGTTTAATTCCTAAAACTTATTTCTCTTACGAGAGTGATTATGCTGACAATAAAAACTGTGTTTACCTTTGTTTCATAGTAAAAATATGCAATAGTGGAATTATTTATATTTTCATTTCACGATGATATCCGTAAATGGTGCAATCATATATCCATTGTGCACTAGCATCTTTACACTTATGATAGAGCCAATCAACACCGTTATTGTATTTTCCAGCTCTCAATATTGCAACATTTTAGTGGCTGAGAGCTTTTATAAGAGGCATTTTACTCCTTTTTAAGAGTTTTTATCCACACGCCAATCTGCTTTGTAATATTGAGGGAATAATTTTAATTGTTTTAATATGAAAGGATTTAAGATGAAAGAAATCTTACGATATTCGGGTTTATCATTTAATATGAAAAAACTGTAAAATATCATTATAATCAATATGTTATCATTTAAAAACACCACAAATCCAACGTGATAAGGAAAGTTGGTAAATTTCAATTGTGGCGCTCATTCTTACATTTCCTCAATGTACTTTAAAATTAAGCATATTCAGTAAAAGATGAATATTTTCTCATGCGCGCTCAGTATGAGAATAGCTTTAAACAACAAATATTTGAATGAGTCTGATAGAATTTAGAGTGACAGAAAACACAAATACTGTTATTATATACAACATAATCGTTAGTAAATATTTATGCCTATGATAATCGTAATGCTCATCGATAATGGATGTCAGTATTTGTATTTTTAAGAGAAAAATAGAGCAACCAATCAAAACAATGAATGACAAAAAAGATGATCATACATCTTTTATGAATAATGAATTCTAATTCTCTTCACCAAATTTATTATTGATGAGTTTTTCGAGAGCATCGAGAGCATCAGTTGCTTCTGGTCCCCAAACACGAATGGTAAGGTTACAACCAGAGGAGGCTGCTAACATCATAAGTCCCATAATTGATGAACCACCAACGATTTTGCCATCTTTCTCAACTTCAACGCTAGCATTAAAATTGTCAACAGTTTGAACAAATTTTGCAGATGCACGTGCATGCAACCCACGTTTATTACAGATATTAAAATGACGACTGAGTTTAGAGGGGAGAGGATCTTTGGAAAGCATTAGAGTTTAATTATCCGCTATAAAGTTATACTGGTACATTAATATATTTACGTCCTGCTTCTTGTGCTATTTTTAAAGCTTCTGATAATGAAATATTAGGGCATTGGCGAATAGAAATGAGTTTAATGAGCATAGGTAGATTAACCCCCGCAATCATTTCAACACGTCCTTTTTCAACAGCAGAAATAGCCATATTTGATGGTGTTCCACCGAATACGTCTGTTAATATGATCACACCATGGTTTGTATCTGTAGAGGAAACAGCAGCTATAATATCGCCTCGGCGCTGATCCATATCATCATCAGGGTAGATACATATTGTTGCGAACTTTTCTTGTGTTCCAACAACATGTTCCACAGCATGTAGAAATTCAACAGCCAGCTCACCGTGCGTTACAAGCACGAGTCCAATCATTTACACAAACTCCTGTTAACTAAAGATCCAACCATATTGGTGGAGAGTATATTTTACAAAGCTTTATTCTGCTGCCAAGAAAAATTTGCAAAAAAAAGGCAAAAAATGTAATTTTTTGTGTTTAGAAAAAAATTAAACCGATTTATGCCATATTTTTCTAAAAAAGAATGCTTCAATAGCCTGACAAATGGCTGTACAATCGGCTTCATGAAGGCTAGGGAGTTTTAAAAGAGGAATATGTAGATCTGCAAATTGAAAAGTTTGATTTGTGGAAAAGCGTTCATATTCGGGTCCAAGAAGAACAACACAATCAATCGTTGTCTGTTTTTCAAACTCTATCATATAAAGACCAACACCACGAATCTCAATACCGCCCTGCAAACCTTCAGGGGTGTATCCATGAAGTTTTCCATTTTCCACACGCACCATTGTATAGTCATCACTGATCAGTTTTGCTTCACGTTTTGACCATTCGGCACGATCGAGCAGAGAGAGGGTAAGGGTTGATTTTCCTGATCCCGATGGTCCTATAATCAACAGCCCTTTCCCTCCTAGTTGAAGGCAATTTGCGTGAAGTATTTCGCTTTTTGTTGTCATGCCTTGTTACTTTGGATGAAGATTTATTTAGCGAGGGGGAGCATAATAATAAAACGTGCACCAGTTTTACTATTTTCAAGATTGGGATCAATAATATTTTCGGCTGTAATTGTCCCATTATGCGCCTCAATGATTTGTCGACTAATAGAAAGACCAAGACCTGAATTCTGACCAAAACTATCTTCGTTTGGTCGATCAGTATAGAAGCGTTCAAAAATGCGTTCAATGTTCTCTGAACGAATACCAGGACCATTATCTTCAATGGTTAAGATAAGAGTTGAAGCATGACTTTTCATAGCTATAGAAATTTTACCTCTATCATGGGGAATAAAGGAACGTGCATTTTCAATAAGATTCGAAATAACTTGTCCCAAACGTAGTTCATGCCCCAACACAAGATAGGCTTTTCCATGAGGACGTGGGATAATATTAAGGCTTATATCGATGGTTTGCCTATTACGGTATACTTCTTGAACAGCATGAACAAGACTTTCCAAAAGCGGTGTCATATCAACGATCTGTGCGGTTTCACGAGCAAGTTCTGCATCGAGCCTAGAGGCATCGGAAATATCAGTAATTAAACGATCAAGACGACGTACATCATGTTGAATAATTTCGAATAATTGTTCCTGTGCTTCTTCATTTTTAGCCAGAGGGAGCGTTTCAACAGCACTGCGCAGTGAGGTAAGCGGATTTTTTAATTCATGACTTACATCAGCAGCAAAGCGTTCAATGGCTTCAATACGCATATAAAGAGCATTGGTCATATCACGAATAGAGGTTGAAAGGCGACCAATTTCATCTTCACGCATTGAAAAATCAGGAATTTCTACGCGCTTATTATTACCATTACGCACACGATTAGCAGAAGCAGATAGTTTGCTTAAAGGATGCGCAATCGTATGGGCTAAAAAGAGAGAAAGGACTAAAAGTACACTGCCTACCACGGCAAAGACTTTAAAAATAACTAGTCTTTCACCTTTTACAATGTTGTCAATATCTGAACCGGTTGTTGAAAGAAGAAGTGCTCCCACCACGGCACGATAGCGTTGAACAGGAACAGCAACAGAAACAATGAGTTGACCTTGTCTGTTACGTCGTTTAGCAGTAGCAAGAGATCCGTTTAATGCTCGGTACACTTCTGGGTAAGCAATACCACTGGTTCTTGCCTGTTCTCTATCAAGAGTGATAGTATTGCCGTAAAATGTGTTTGAGAACCATGAAATGAAGCGTTCCCACATGTTTTGTTCAGTTTTAAGTGGGGGTAAATTATAGCTAAAAACTTCACCACTAGAATAAAGAACACGCGAGTCAAGAAGTAAAGTCGCATCACGATCATAGATACGTGCTCTTGTTGTTTTGGGGGTGATGAGGCGTCGCAAAAGAGGAGCAACTTGTTCGGGATTAATAGGAAAGTCCCAAGAATCGGTTGATTGAGGTGCGGGTGTAACACTTTCCCCAGTCTGTAATTCTAAAAGTTTTTGGGGATCAATGAGAATAGAATTGGTATCCACCGTTGCAGAGGCGGCAATAGCTCCAGCGATAATTTTTCCCTGGATGCACAAACTTTTAATTTTTGCTTCAATTAAACCATCGCGAAATTGATTAAGATACAAAATACCAGTAACAAGAACGGCAAGAGCAGCAATATTTAAGATGACAATACGGCGTGTAAGACTGGAAAAAAGCAATTGTCTAAAAAGACGCCGCACCTGAAGATGCCAATAAGTAAACATAGGAAATGGCGTTGATAGGAGGCCATTAGATGTCGTTTTTTGCAGAGTTTCCAGTTGAGTATTTTTTGTCATCGATTTGATCGCCGTTCAAACTTTTGCGACAAAATAGTTCTATACCTCGTGAAAACGATAACCTACACCATAAAGTGTTTCAATCATTGCAAAATCATCATCCACTTGTTTAAACTTTTTACGCAAACGCTTAATGTGACTATCAATGGTGCGATCATCTACATAGACTTGATCACTATAAGCAGCATCCATCAAAGCATCACGACTTTTTACGACTCCAGGTCTTTGCGCTAAGGTTTGTAGAATCAAAAATTCCGTAACAGTTAAGATAACAGGTTTATCTTTCCATGTACAGGTGTGACGTTCTTGATCCATCACCAAATCCCCACGTTTGAGAGAAGAGGTAGGAGAAGTTCCTGTTATAAGTGGTTGGTTGCGCGCATTTGAACGACGTAAAATAGCTTTTACGCGCTCAATAAGAAGACGTTGAGAGAAAGGTTTGGTAATAAAATCATCCGCCCCCATTTTAAGACCAAATAACTCATCAATTTCGTCATCCTTAGAGGTAAGAAAGATAACAGGAATATCAGATTTTTGACGCAATCGGCGCAAAAGTTCCATCCCATCCATTCGAGGCATTTTAATATCAAAAATAGCTAAATGTGGAGGATGAAGAGTTAGACCTTTGAGCGCAGATGCTCCATCTGTATAGCTTTCAACCCGATAGCCTTCTGTCTCAAGCGCAAAAGATAAAGATGTCAAAATATTGCGATCATCATCAACAAGTACGATCGTTTGCGTGATTGTTGGTGTATCTTTCATGGCTTCTTAGACCTTTCTATTGCTATGGTAGCAAATTATCCACATTATTTATATGGGAGTTCACATTTTTTTTGCAAAACAAATGTGGTACAAATTGTAGCGAAGTAAACACCCTTTCATTTTTACGGTAAAAGCTTGTTTTATCTTTGTAATTTTATAATGCTGTTGCGTGCGTAAAGATCCCTTTGTTTGAAAGAAAATTTTCATAAAATATGTTTTTTACCAAAGTGTATTATTTTTTATGTCCCATAATTAAACAGATCTGTTCGTGATTGTTGACGTTTAGAAAAATCGCCTATCTGTTTTTAAGAGCAAAGAAAAGAGTGTAGTGACATATATGCAAAAATTTTTCTTTCACTGCACGAAAGGAGAGCATAAATGGGATTTTTTAATTTTATAAAAACAGTTGGAGAAAAACTTGGTATTGGGGATCGTGAGCCAGAAGAAAAGGATTTTAAGGAGGCCTTTAATAATTTTCAACTTGGCACAGAAAAAGTAAATATTAAGATTGAAAACGGTCAAGCTATTTTAAGTGGTGAGGTTCCAGATAGGGAAACATTTGAAAAAGCACTTTTAGTTGTTGGTAATTCGCAAGGTATTTCTTCTGTTGATATTGATCAATTAAAGATTGCAGATACCACGTCTGTAAAAGCGTCTCGCTTTTATGAGGTTAAATCTGGTGATACGCTTTGGAAAATTGCTGAAGAAGTTTATGGAAAAGGGCAAGGGGATAAAAATACATTTATTTTCGAAGCGAATAAGCCAATGCTCAAATCTTCCGATAAAATTTATCCTGGACAAGTTTTGCGTATTCCTGAACTTGATCATATTTGATTAAAAGAAAGAATAATTTTTTAGAGTATGTTTTATGGCATTAAACAAAAATAAGAAGCATGGAAAAATTTTCACGCTTCTCAATTCATTCGTTAAATAATGATGAAAGAACTCAATGATGAGGAGCTGATTTGGAAGGTGATTTTCCTCCCATAGCATTTACAGAGAAATCAACGTCTATTGTTCCTGCTTTCTCAAACGTCAATTTTGCACTGATTTTATCACCTAGTTTGAATGGTTGAGAAAGTCCCATGAACATAATATGATCACCACCGGGTTTAAGAGTGATTTCACCATTGCCAGGAATTTCAATACCATGGTGCATTTTTTCCATTTTCATAATATCGTTAACAACTGCCATGGAATGGATTTCTGCTGTCTGTACTCCATTTGCTGAAACAGAAACCAGACGATCTGGGATATTACCGTGATTAATGATATAGAGATAACCGCTAGCAACTTTAATACCTCTAGCTGTTTCGCGCACCCAAGGATGAAGGATTTCTATGTTTCCGACTTTATATTGCTGAGCGGTTGCTGGATGGGCTATACAAGTGAAAAGAAGGGCCCACACGACATTTGTAAAAATCGTTTTAAGTGGCCATTGTCCGTAAGTTATATATTGAGATATGAACTTCTTTATTTGCTCGATAATAAGTTTTACCATTATTCACCCTCCTTTGGTCAATTCACTGCTATATGCTCCTTATTTATTATTTTAGAGCGTTTTTATTCAAAATAAAAGAAAGAATTACTAGAGTTATATGAACAAGAATAGATGCATAGATCTTTAGAATTTGAACAATGTATTTAAAGGCAAAAGGGTATTGTGAATTCTACTAGTGGATTTAATAAATAGATTAAAGAGAAAAGGACGTCGAGCTTATTCACAGTGCAGCTTTTAAAGAGTAATGAATAATAAGTTGTTCAGAAATGGAGCTATTATGAATAGATTGACAGAGTATGCCCTTACAAAGAATGTATTTAGAAAGATGAAGCTTAACGCTATAGATACAGTGATGTAAAGAACGCGGCGTTTATTGATCGAATAAAGATATAATGGTCATGACAGCGGTGGGCTAAGGGAGAATGTAATATTTGTGGTATTAGTCATTTACTTTTGAGTGATGTGTTGAACAATTTCCTAATCAGAATCTCATGGAGAGATGAGAGATTAAGAAAGGGTACACAATTGTTATTTTTATTTTCCAATTTTTATAGATTTATATATTGATTACATCGTAAAAAGGGATGCTATGGTATTCGCATTATCAGTCAAAGAGGTTGCTTGCGGGTAAGTAGAATAGCTATTTTAAAAGAAAAATTTTATTTTAAGAATGTTTCTTTCATGACTCTCTTGTAGCGATAAGAGCCTGTTCTTATATACGAGGCAGAAAGGCTTGTTGCGACTTGCAGTTTATTGTTTATGTGACTTGAAGTGGGATGCAGGCTTTGAGTGTTATGAGGAGCTGTCTTAGAAAATGCTTGATGAAGATTGAGGTAGCTTGCTGAAATGGAGATTATAATATGGCAAAAGTAATTGGTATTGATTTGGGAACAACAAACTCTTGTGTTGCTGTCATGGATGGTAAAAACGCAAAAGTTATTGAAAATTCAGAAGGAGCGCGCACAACGCCTTCTGTTGTCGCCTTTACGGATGGGGGAGAACGGCTTGTTGGACAACCTGCTAAACGGCAAGCTGTAACAAATCCTGAAGGAACAGTTTTTGCAGTTAAACGCTTAATTGGTCGCCGTTTTGATGACCCCATGGTTGAAAAAGATAAAGCACTTGTACCTTATAAAATTGTTAAAGGCGATAATGGTGATGCGTGGGTTGAAGAAGCAGGTAAGAAATATTCTCCCTCCCAAATTTCAGCGATGATTTTGCAAAAGATGAAAGAAACGGCCGAGTCTTATCTTGGTGAAAAAGTTGAGCAAGCGGTTATAACTGTTCCTGCTTATTTCAATGACGCACAACGTCAAGCTACGAAAGATGCGGGTAAAATTGCTGGACTAGAAGTTTTACGGATTATCAATGAGCCTACAGCTGCTGCTTTAGCATATGGTTTGGATAAAAAAGACGGGAAAACTATTGCGGTTTACGATCTTGGTGGCGGTACATTTGATATTTCTGTGCTTGAAATTGGAGATGGTGTTTTTGAAGTTAAGTCGACCAATGGAGATACTTTTTTAGGCGGTGAAGATTTTGACATGCGCTTGGTTGGTTATTTTGCTGATGAATTCAAGAAAGAACAAGGGATCGATCTAAAGAATGATAAGTTAGCATTGCAACGTCTAAAAGAAGCGGCAGAGAAAGCAAAGATTGAACTTTCTTCTTCACAACAAACAGAAATTAATTTGCCATTTATTACGGCTGATCAATCTGGTCCCAAGCACTTAACAATGAAATTGACTCGGGCAAAATTTGAATCTCTCGTTGATGATTTGGTTCAGCGCACTATCGAGCCTTGTAAAGCTGCATTGAAAGATGCGGGGTTAAAAGCTGGTGAGATTGACGAAGTTGTTTTAGTGGGTGGTATGACACGTATGCCCAAGATTCAAGAAGTTGTGCAAAGCTTCTTTGGCAAAGATCCACATAAAGGCGTTAATCCTGATGAAGTTGTTGCAATGGGTGCAGCTATTCAGGGTGGTGTATTGCAAGGCGATGTGAAAGATGTCTTGCTGTTGGATGTCACACCTTTATCTTTGGGTATTGAAACATTGGGTGGAGTCTTTACACGTCTTATTGAACGCAATACCACTATTCCAACGAAGAAATCGCAAGTTTTTTCAACGGCTGATGATAATCAAAGTGCTGTGACTATTCGTGTGTTCCAAGGTGAACGCGAGATGGCTAATGATAACAAGTTGTTGGCTCAGTTTGATCTTGTTGGTATTCCACCAGCACCACGTGGTATGCCTCAGATTGAAGTTACTTTTGATATTGATGCGAATGGTATTGTCAATGTTTCGGCTAAAGATAAAGGAACTGGTAAAGAGCATCAAATTCGTATTCAAGCATCAGGTGGTTTAAGTGATGCTGATATTGAGAAAATGGTAAAGGACGCAGAAGAGCATGCAGCTGAGGACAAAAAGCGCCGTGAAGGAGTTGAGGCAAGAAATCAAGCGGAAGCTCTTATCCATTCAACGGAAAAGTCGCTGAAAGAGTACGGTGATAAGGTCTCTTCTGAAGATAAAGGACAGATTGAAACAGCAATATCTGACTTGAAATCTGCACTTGATGGCACCGACACTGAAGAGGTAACAGCGAAAATGCAGAAATTAGCGGAAGTTAGTATGAAACTTGGACAGGCAATGTATGAAGCTTCACAAGCAACCGAAGCGAATACTGAGACAGATACAAAGGATGATGATGTTGTTGATGCTGATTTCGAAGAAGTTAATGATAAGAAGAAATAGTGTAAGCAAATGTGTTAATTAATGAATAAACCCGGCCTTTGAAATATAAGGCTGGGCTTTGTTATTTGAGATGAGTTGCAACTTTTTTGCTAAAAATATAAATTGAAAACAAATATTATCCATAAAGATGGATGAAAAATTATCAGGAATACATGATGAAGGTTGATTATTATGAAATTCTTGGCGTGACTCGCGAATGTGATGATAAAAAGTTGAAATCTGCTTTTCGTAAGTTGGCAATGCAATATCATCCTGATCGCAACGCAGGGGATAAAGAAGCAGAACGGAAATTTAAGGAAATTGGCGAAGCCTATGAAGTTCTTAAAGATCCTCAAAAGCGTGCTGCTTATGATCGTTTTGGCCATGCGGCTTTTGAAAATGGTGGACGCGAAGGAGCAAATCCCTTTAGTGGTTTTGCTGCTGGTGGCGGATTTCCCGACATTTTTGAAGATTTTTTTGGCGAAATTATGGGAGGAATGCAGCGTAAGCGTAGTGATGGTCGCGAGCGTGGTGCTGATTTGAGTTATAATATGGAAGTGACCTTGGAAGAGGCATTTTCAGGAAAAACCGCGCAAATTAATATTCCAAGTTCTGTTACTTGTGATACTTGTGAGGGATCGGGTGCTAAAAAGGGCTCTAAGCCACAAGTTTGTGGAACGTGTCATGGAGCTGGGCGTGTACGTGCCGCACAAGGTTTCTTTTCGATTGAACGGACATGTCCTTCATGTCATGGACGTGGTGAAACCATAACAAATCCATGTCCGAAATGTCAGGGGACGAGACGAGTAGAAAAACAGCGTTCATTAAGCGTGAATATTCCAGCTGGTATTGAAGATGGTACGCGTATTCGTCTTTCTGGTGAAGGAGATGCTGGCATTCGTGGTGGTCCTAGCGGTGATCTTTATATTTTTCTTTCTATTAAACCGCATGAGTTTTTTCAGAGAGAAGGTGCAGATATTCATTGTCGTGTTCCAATTTCGATGGTGACAGCTGCTTTAGGAGGTGAATTTGAGGTTTCTGATCTTGATGGCGTCAAAGCACGTGTTAAAGTTCCAGAGGGTACACAAAATGGACGTCAATTTCGCCTTAAAGGAAAAGGTATGCCTATGTTGCGCCGTCAGCAAGAAAGAGGTGATCTTTATATCCATATCACTATTGAAACACCACAGAAACTAACACAAGAACAACGCGAGTTATTACAAAAGTTTGAAAAGCTTTCAAATCATGAGAATTCACCACAATCACACGGTTTTTTTTCACGTATGAAAGAATTTTTTGAAAATATCTCGAGACAAAATTAGGAGATGTGCAGCAAAATTCTGTATGGGACGAGATTTGTGTACTAGCAAGATTATTTAAAATCCATTTTCCATTGTATCACAATATTTGAAAAGTTTGCTTTTTTATGAAGTTGTTTGAAGAGAAAAGAGGGTAGATATTTTAGGATACGGTTTTATGGCTATCTGTGGATGGTTTATAAATCATGGAGTATAAAACGAAGAGAAGGAACAATTAAATGATTTTACGGCTCTCTATCAGGGAGTTTTTGTATTCTATTAAAAATCACAAAGTATGAGACTGATCTAAAGGTTTTCTGATGTGGTGTTGTCAAACCAGTTCTATCATTCATTTGTACGCTTCTATTGTTACAACTTTTTTTTTAATAGTTTTAACCAAACGCTGTGACTATTTGCCATATGTAAGTAAATGGTCTTAGGGATTTATCATAAAAAGGGATTAAAAATGAAGAAAACATTTCTATATTCAGAACTCTTAATTTAAAAGAGTAGTAATGAATTATCGTTATAAATCAGTTGATTATAGTGATTACCAATATGTAGTAAGGGTAGATCGTTTAGTTCATATTTTCTTATATTCGATGATTGGAAAGAAGACAAATTTTTAAATTAAAACTTTAACTTATTTGTAGGTGGACATATGTGCGACTGAGCTATTTTCTGTATCGGTGATATACTAATTAATTTCATCGTGATTTTTATTTTCATCTTATAAAATCAATGGTTGTATATGTCCGTATTCATTGTTAAAGATCCATAAGATGACATCAGTAAGTTAAGTGTACGGTGTAGCTTCAAAGTTCTTCTAAATTCTGCTCTCATTGATATACAGGGTCATAAAAACAATAATATTTTTTTTAGTTTTTAGATACTAATTTTTTAAAGGGCAGCCTTTATCGCATCTTTTTATTACTTTTGTGATGATTTAAACAATGAGCATTTTTCAGGGGGATGGGCAGAGTAAGCTTGTTTTGAAATTTATTTTCACTTTTCCTCTCTTCTACTTAAGAGAAGGAAAAAAGTGATGAGGAGGCTCTTTTAATGGATAAAGTTGAAAATGATGTTGAAGATGTTTTTGAAAAACAAGCAGCATTCTTATCGTCTGCTTTACCTTATATGCAACAATATGAAAATGAAACTGTCGTTGTGAAATACGGTGGTCATGCTATGGGTGATCCTGCTTTGGGGCGGGCATTTGCACGTGATATTGCTCTGTTGAAGCAATCAGGAATCAATCCTGTTGTTGTTCATGGTGGAGGGCCTCAGATTGCTGAAATCTTGATGAAAATGGGCATTGAATCACGGTTCGAAAACGGTTTACGCGTAACCGATGAACGGATTGTCGAAGTGGTTGAAATGGTTTTGGCAGGCTCCATAAACAAAGAAATTGTCGCTCTTCTCAATGCAGAGGGGGAATGGGCAATAGGGTTGTGTGGCAAGGATGGCAATATGGTTTTTGCTGAAAAGGCTTATAAAACTGTTCTTGATCCCGATTCGCATATTGAACGTGTTTTAGATTTGGGCTTTGTTGGAGAACCAGTTGAAGTTGACCGCACATTATTGGATCTTTTAGCATGTTCTGAAATGATTCCAGTTCTTGCTCCTGTGGCTCCAGGCCGCGATGGAAAAACTTATAATATTAATGCTGATATTTTTGCAGGAGCCATTGCTGGTGCATTAGAGGCTAAGCGTCTTTTATTTTTAACGGATGTCCCCGGTGTTTTAGATAAACAGGGCAATCTTTTAAAGGAATTGACAATTTCGGAAGCTGAAAACCTCATTAAAAATGGAACAATTTCAGGTGGTATGATTCCGAAAGTAGAGACTTGTATAAAAGCCCTTCAAAATGGTGTGGAAGGTGTTGTCATTTTAAACGGCAAAACCCCGCATTCTGTCTTGTTAGAACTGTTTACGGAACAGGGCGTTGGAACACTTATTGTTTCATAAGATATAAAGAAGAATTGGAGAAAACTACCTTTCATGATTAATATAAAACAGTTGAAACATTCTTTGTTAAGCAAACCAGAATTCACATTATTTGCTGCGACAATATTATGGGGTATTACATTTTTAGTAGTTCACATTGCGGTACGCTATAGTGGACCTTTGTTCTTTGTTGGATTTCGTTTTGTTGTTGCATCGCTTATATGCGGCGCAATTTTTTGGCGCTCAATGCAAGGTATAACTATTTATGAGATTTTTGCTGGGATGGCTATTGGTGTAGGAATGTTTTTAGGTTATGCTTTACAAGCAGCGGGACTTCAGACAATTATTAGTAGTCAGTCAGCTTTTATCACAGCACTTTATGTTCCGACAGTTCCAATATTACAATGGATTGTTTTTAGAAAGCCACCCCGTTTAGCTTCTTGGCTTGGCATTATTTTTGCTTTTATTGGTCTTGTCTTTATTTCTGGACAAAAGGTGGGACAGCTTGATTTTTCGAAAGGTGAAATTTTAACTTTGTTAGGTGCTTTAGCAATTGCTGGGGAAGTGATACTTATCAGCATTTTTGCCAGCAAGGTTGATAGTCGGCGTGTAACGGTTATACAGCTATTTTTTAGTGGTATTTTTTCATTTTTTTGTATGCCTTTTATGGGTGAAAACATGCCTGAATTTTCATGGGTATGGTTGAATATTGGTATAGGTTTGGCATTGATGAGTGCTATCATTCAATTAGCGATGAATTGGGCACAAAAGTCCATTTCGCCCACGCGTGCAACACTTATTTACGCAGGTGAACCTGTATGGGCTGGTATCGTTGGGCGTTTGGCTGGTGAGCGTTTATCTCCTTTAGCTTTATTGGGAGGAACACTTATTTTGATTGGGATTGTTGTGGCTGAACTACAACCTTCACAATGGCGTAAGAAAGCGAAAATAACTGAAAAAATTAATTAATCATGCATTTGTACCATGATATTTCCATCTGAAGAGATTTCATTGTCTATTTCTTTAATAAAATTGAGTAAATTTTTGATGTTTTTACCTTTAAACCGATATATTGCTCCGCATGTTAAAGAAAGCTCCTGAATATAGTAAAACTCGTTCATTTCAACTCTGTTTATATTGAAATGGTTAGAATCATTCACTTACATACTATAAGCAGGGCTGGTGTGTAGATAAAATCGTTTAAAAAAGCGTAACAATGTTGCTTATAAACGCTTACAAAAGCAAGAAGTATGCGACATTAGAGTCTTGCCGATAGCGTGGTAGCGCTCACTTGTGCCTAGGTATAAAAATGGTGCGTTCAATGGGTTTTACATTATACCATTCACGGATGCTGTCATGAAATAGGTATAATGAATATTAAGAAAAGTTTTTTTAAAAACAAGACATGAATGCATAATACAATTGCATTATATTTTGCAGCGCTTTGCCTTTTATAAAGGACGTAACTCTATCAAGAGAAAGAAGAAAAAGAGTTTTTTAGAAGGTGCGTGTTTTTTCAAAAGACATTACGCAAGGGAATATATTGCTAAAGTTTTGACAGTTACAAAGATCATTTGCTCCGGTAGAATTTTTTTTGTTTTATGTAAAATTAGTAAAAACGGGCTAGCATGGACAAAGAGAAAGTCATCTCTTTTGCAAATTGTATGAATTTTATTGCTAGCCTCAAGCTATGTAAGCATCTCTAATAATGTACGGCATGTCAGAGCTAATACCAGCGCATATGATGAGAAAGTTAATAGTATTCTCAATCATTTGTATAGAATTTAGCAAACAAAAGCGTCATTTTTTATGCTATGAGAAATTGTATTTTTTGAAAGGCTTTCGAAGAAGCATAATTGGTCTTTGCCTTTTGTGCTATTCTTTGCTAAATCGCCCCTATGACAGTAGATCGTAATTATATCCGTAATTTTTCCATTGTGGCACACATCGACCATGGAAAGTCGACTTTAGCTGATCGTTTGATTCAAATGACAGGAGGGCTTGAGACTCGTGAGATGAAAGAGCAAGTGCTCGATTCCATGGATATTGAACGTGAACGTGGGATCACCATTAAAGCACAGACGGTACGTTTGCACTATAAAGCGCGCAGTGGTGAAACATATATTTTAAATCTTATTGATACACCTGGTCATGTGGATTTTGCTTATGAAGTTTCACGATCACTCGCAGCTTGTGAAGGTTCGCTATTGGTTGTAGACGCGAGTCAAGGCGTAGAGGCACAGACGTTGGCAAATGTTTATCAAGCTATTGATAATTCTCATGAGTTGGTTGTGGTACTTAATAAGGTTGATCTTCCCGCAGCAGAGCCTGAGCGTGTAAAAGAACAAATTGAAGATGTGATAGGTATCGATACTTCCGAAGCCGTGGAAATATCAGCAAAAACAGGTTTAGGCATTCCTGATGTTTTAGAAGCAATTGTTACACAATTACCTCCTCCACATACTGGTGATATTCAGAAACCTTTAAAAGCAATGTTGGTTGATAGCTGGTATGATGCATATCTTGGTGTTATCGTTTTGGTACGCGTTATTGATGGTGTATTAAAAAAGGGGCAAACCATTCGCATGATGGGGACTGGAGCAAAATATCCAGTTGAGCGGGTTGGGGTTTTTACTCCAAAAATGATTCAGGTAGATGAATTGGGTTCAGGCGAGATTGGTTTTATAACGGCCTCTATCAAAGAAGTTGCAGATACACGGGTTGGTGATACCATTACGGAGGAGCGCCGTCCTTGTGAAGAGGCATTACCTGGTTTTAAACCAGCCCAACCGGTTGTTTTTTGTGGACTGTTTCCCATTGATGCCGCTGATTTTGATGATTTGCGTGCAGCCATGGGGAAATTGCGCTTAAATGATGCCAGTTTTTCTTTTGAAGTTGAAACATCAGCGGCTTTGGGATTTGGTTTTCGTTGTGGTTTTTTAGGACTTCTTCATCTTGAAATTATTCAAGAGCGATTAGAGCGCGAATTTAATTTGGATTTAATCGCGACAGCACCCTCAGTTGTTTATCGTATGAATATGAATGATGGTTCTGTCAAAAAACTTCATAATCCAGCAGATATGCCTGATATTGTTAAAATTTCTTCCATTGAAGAGCCGTGGATTCGTGCGACAATCATGACTCCGGATAATTATCTTGGATCAGTTTTAGAACTTTGCCAAGAACGGCGTGGCGTACAGGTTAGTTTGTCCTATGTCGGGACGCGCGCCATGGTGACATATGATTTGCCTCTCAATGAAGTTGTTTTTGATTTTTATGATCGTTTAAAATCAATCTCAAAGGGTTATGCTTCCTTCGATTATCAGATGACGGATTATGTAGAGGGCGATTTGGTCAAAATGTCTATTTTGGTGAATGGAGAATCAATAGATGCACTGTCGATGCTTGTGCACCGCACTATTGCAGAAAAGCGCGGGCGTTCACTGTGCGAAAAATTGAAGGATCTTATTCCGCAGCATATGTTTCAGATTCCGATTCAAGCAGCAATTGGTGGTAAAATCATTGCGCGCGAGACAATTCGTGCTTTACGCAAAGATGTAACTGCAAAATGTTATGGGGGCGATGTTACGCGTAAGCGCAAGCTGTTAGAAAAGCAAAAAGAAGGCAAAAAGCGCATGCGCCAATTTGGAAAGGTAGAAATTCCACAGTCAGCTTTTATTCAAGCACTTAAAATGAATAAATAATGAAAAAAGGAAGAAACTCCCTTATTGATTGCTTTAGTTTTGTTGAGTGGCCACAGTTCTTTATGTTGTTCTTGAAGAGTGTATTTAATCACGCAAAAGATCATTAATAGATGTTTTTTCTCGTGTTTTTTGATCAACGCGCTTTACGATAACAGCACAATAAAGATTTGGACCTAGTTCGCCATTTGGCAGTGGTTTACTTGGGAGAGAACCTGGAACAACAACAGAATAGGGGGGAACTTCACCAATAAAAATTTCACCTGTTGTTCGATCAATAATCTTTGTGGATTTTCCAATAAAGACCCCCATCCCTAAAACAGCACCTTCACGAATAATGCAACCTTCAACGATTTCAGAGCGTGCACCAATAAAGCAATGATCTTCAATAATGGTTGGATTTGCTTGCAGTGGTTCTAAAACGCCACCGATGCCAACACCCCCAGAAAGATGAACATGTTTACCAATTTGTGCACAAGAGCCAACGGTAGTCCATGTATCAACCATTGTGCCTTCATCAACAAAAGCCCCAAGATTGACAAAGGAAGGCATAAGTATGACGTTTGGTGCAATATAGGCAGAATGGCGTACAATTGCTCCGGGAACGGAGCGAAAACCGGCTTTTTGAAAGTCAGCTTCTTGCCAACTAGAAAATTTCGAAGAGACTTTATCCCACCAATATGATTCATTAACGCCACCAGAAAGGATATGCATAGGATTAAGGCGAAAAGATAAAAGAACAGCTTTTTTCAGCCATTGATGAACATGCCATTGTCCATTTTTTTGGCGTTGTGCAACACGCAATTCTCCGTTATCAAGGAGGTTTAATGTATGTTCGACGCTCTCACGAATTTCACCCTTTGTGGTGGTATTGATAGAATTGCGGTTGTCAAATGCTTTTTCAATAATCATTTCCAGTTGCGTGAGATGAGACATGGCCAGAGTTCCGTTAAACAAGTTGAAAGTTTCAATATTTATGACTCTATGGACTACGCGAAGAAATCTGTTCAGTCAACAAAACGATGAGAAAGGGAAATAGGATAGGTGCATGAAAAAAGGCTATAAAGAAAAACATAAAGAAGAACAAAACCATTGGACACCATTGCTTCATGCGAAGGATGCCCTACAACGCGTGAAAAAAATTTCTGATTCAGCACAAATGCGTTCACCCACTTATCGTTTGGCTTATATCGATCAAGAGTTTATGATGCGTCCAGAACTACGTTCACAACGTATTGGTCTTGAGTTTTTAAAGCCGGAAATAGCGCTTCAAGAATCTGACATACAATCAACAGTTGTTTTATTTGGTGGTGCGCGTATTCCTGAATCTGGACAAGCAGCGTGGGCAGCAAAAAATGACACGCAAAAAAAGAATTTACATGCTATGTCGCATTATTACGATGAGGCAAGGGAATTTGCACGTTTATGCTCACGCTATTCTGCTACCACACAATATCGTGAATTTGTGGTTGTCACAGGAGGGGGACCAGGGATAATGGAAGCAGGAAATCGTGGTGCGATTGATGTCGGTGCACCAACGGTTGGTTTGAATGTTGTTTTACCCCATGAACAGGCGCCTAATTCTTATGTGACGCCACATTTATGTTTTAATTTTCATTATTTAGGGATGCGCAAAATGCATTTTCTCATGCGGGCAAAAGCATTAGCGGTTTTCCCTGGAGGGTTTGGTACTTTAGATGAGTTGTTTGAGACATTAACTTTAATACAGACAGGACGGATGAAACAGGTTCCGATTTTATTGTTTGGCAGAGAATTTTGGCACAATGTGATCAATTTGGGCTATTTATCAGAACAAGGCACAATTTCTCCCTCCGATGTTGATTTGGTAAAATTTGTCAACACTGCAGCAGAAGCCTTTGAAGAAATACGTTGTTTTTATAAACTTCCTTAATTGCTTTTGAAGAAGTCATTTTTGTAAGACAGTTAATATTCCACTTTAGTCAAATAAAGTCCCGAAGGCGGTGCGACAACACCACAACGTGTGCGATCTTTAGCATGAAGAGCTGCTTCAAGATCTTGTGCTCTCCAACGTCCAATACCAACTTGCATAAGGCTTCCTGCAAATGAACGGATTTGATGATGAAGAAAAGAACGTGCTTGTGCATAGAGTAGGATCTCGTCCTCTTCTCTTTTCACATCAAGACGTTCAAGGGTGCGAATAGGGCTTTTAGCTTGGCAGTGTGCTGAACGAAAAGTGGTAAAATCATGTTTTCCTATAAGTTTTTGGGCAGCTTCATGCATGATTTCAGCATTAAGGGGTTTTGGTATCCACCATACACGTTTAGCATTGAGAGCCGGTGGAGAACGGCGATTAAGAATTTTAAAAAGGTAATGACGTTTGGTTGCAGAAAATCGTGCATCAAAATCATCAGAGACATTTTCTACATTTAAGATTGAAATATTTTCTCCTTGTTTTTGCAAATGTGCATTCAAAGCATCACGTACAGTACGTGTCTGCCAGTTTTTTTCAAAATCGACATGCGCAACTTGCCCCATAGCATGTACACCAGCATCCGTTCGCCCTGCTGTTGTGATGGTCAATTGCTGTCCGCAAAAGAGAAAAATAGCTTGTTCAAGAGCTCCTTGTATGGTGTGCAGCTCTGCTTGACGTTGCCAGCCAGCATAATTTGAGCCATCATATTCGAGAGTAAGTTTAAAACGTGGCATATCAACAAACAGAAGAAATATGAGCACCTCGCAAAAATGTTGCGCACTCAAGAACTTTACCACCAGATCTTTGCAGATGGGTTATTTCAAGGCATCCTTGTCCACAATGGATAATCAAAGAATTTGGTTCTATTCGACCAATTTCAAGAGAAGAACCCATTGTTAGACGACTTCCAAGAATTTTTACACGTTCTTCTCGTCCACCTATATTCATGTTACACCAACAACCAGGAGAGGGAGAGAGTGCACGAATATATCTGTGAATATGTTCTGCGGGCATTGTCCAATCAATGCGGGTTTCTTCCTTGTCAATTTTAGCGGCATAGGTAATGCCTTCTTCTGATTGTTGGGTAAGTTGAAGCCGTCCTTTTTCAAGAGCTGATAGAGCTTCTATCATAAGTTCTGCACCGATATATGAAAGCTTATTTGCAAGTTCATCGGTTGTCATGTTATCAGTGATAGGAGTGGAGCGCGATAAAGCGATAGGCCCTGTATCAAGCCCTTCATCCATTTTCATAATCATCATTCCCGTTTCTTTGTCACCAGCCATAATGGCGCGTTGAATAGGTGCAGCACCACGCCAACGCGGTAAGAGTGAAGCGTGGGCATTAAAACAACCAAAACGCGGTATTTCAAGAATGGCTTTAGGTAAGAGAAGGCCATAGGCAACAACAACAGCAACATCAACAGTAAGTTCTGCAAATTGCGCTTGTTGTTTGGTTGTTTTGAGTGTTTGAGGGGTGAATACAGGAATAGATTTTTCTTCTGCTGCAATTTGCACAGGTGATGGGATCAGTTTAAGACCACGACGTCCTGCTGGGCGAGGAGGTTGACTGTAAACAGCAACAACATCATGGCCCGCATCTAACAAAGCTTTTAAAATAGGAACAGAAAAATGCGGTGTTCCCATAAAACTTAACCGTAATGCCATTACAATACTGCATCCTGTGTATTTTTTTCTTTTGCACGTTTTTTAAATTTTCGTATCACCATATCGCGTTTGATTTTTGAAATATGATCAATAAAAAGGCGACCATTTAAATGATCAATTTCATGCTGTAAGCAAGTAGCTAAGAGATTATCTGCTTCAAGTTCTGTTTGTTTTCCCTCGCGATCCTGATAGTGAACACACAGACGCTTTGGACGTTCAACTTCTGCATAATATTCCGGAATAGAAAGACAACCCTCTTTGTGGATATTACGTTCCTCTGAAAGCCATAAGATTTCTGGATTGATAATAACAAGCGGATTTTTCTGTTCATTATTTTGCGAAACATCTATAACCAACATGCGCAACGGTATACCAATTTGAATAGCAGCAAGACCAACGCCTTGAGCATGATACATAGTTTCCAGCATATCATCAGCAAGCGTTTGGAGAGCTTCATCAATATGCTCGACAGGTTTAGATACTTCCCGTAAAATCGGATCAGGTAAAATAACTAAAGATCTCATTGACATGGGGCACAGATTAATCAATGGTTCGCTTTGGGTCAATATTGAATAACGGATTCTCGCGCTTTTTTGCGATAAGCACGTTATATTGTTTCTTATGTTTGATTCGTTTTTTTCTTTTGTGCTCTCTGATGAGTCTTTTACAAGACTGAGTGCTCTGCTTTTATTACTACTTGTATGTTTGGCATTTTTTATATTGATTTATTCTCACCGGAAAAAGGCATTTTTGGAAAGCGAAGTTGCTAAGCATGCTCGTGAAGCACAAATACAGATGGCTACCTTGCTCAAAACACAAGCTGAAATGCAAGGACGGATGCAAACGATGGCAGAAATTTTTGGTCAAAGGCAGGCTGAATTGAATAAGTCACTCAGTGAACAACTCAATGGTATGACAGCCAATTTGGGCCAAACTCTTCAGGTACAGACCAAATCGACTTATGAAAATTTAAATCGTTTGCAAGAACGTTTAGCGGTCATTGACGCCGCACAAAACAATATTCAGTCACTTACGGGACAGGTTGTTCAATTACAAGCCATTTTAAGCAATAAGCAAACGCGCGGTACTTTTGGTCAAGGACGGATGGAAGCAATTATTGCTGATGCTCTACCAACAAATGCTTATGTTTTTCAGGCAGTTCTCTCCAATGGAAAGCGGCCGGATTGTCTTATTCATATGCCGAATAAATCACCTTCCTTGGTTGTTGATGCTAAATTTCCTCTAGAGGCTTGGAATGCTATGCGTAAAGCAGCATCCACACAAGAGCGTCAAGAGGCAGAACGCCAATTTCGTAGCGATATGGAAGTTCATATTCGTGATATTGCTCAAAAATATCTTGTTCCTGGAGAAACACATGATACGGCTTTTCTCTTTGTACCATCGGAATCGATTTTTGCTACAATCTATGAGGATTTTGAGCCATTGGTACAAAAAGCCAATAAGGCACATGTGATCATTGTATCTCCGTCTTTGTTGATGTTATCCGTTCAAGTTGTACAAACCATTATGAAAGATGCGCGGATGCGTGAACAAGCGCATTTGATTCAGTCAGAAGTAGCAAAATTGATGGAAGATTTTGGACGACTGGATACTCGTGTTCGCGCATTACAAAAACATTTTTACAAAGCAGGTGAAGATATAGAGGGGATTTTAATATCATCCTCGAAAATTATGAAACGCGCTAACCGTATTGAAACTTTTCACTTAAAAGACGATAATACTGAACCAACGCAAATAACAACATCTGCTCAATCACAAACATTGCGTTTGATTGATGAGGAATAAAATAGGCTTCTTAGTCATCACAATTATCGTTATATCCTTTATAGATTGGTAATAATTTTTTGGTATTCATCTTTCATGATTTCTTCATGAGAAAAAGAGAGAATATGCGACACCTTTTGTTTTTAGGGGCATTGGTGTTTTTGTTGGAAGGGTGTGCAACAACCACCCCGATCCATACAAACAATGCTTGCGCTATTTTAGCACAAAAAGATGGTTTTTTTGATAATTGGGAAAAGGCCTCCAAAAGAGCAGAAATACGCTATGGAATTCCTATGCCTATTATTCTTGCAACCATTCAGTTAGAATCGAACTTTCGTCACAATGCACGTCCTCCACGCACAAGATTGCTTGGTTTTATTCCATGGAAGCGTCGGTCGACAGCTTATGGTTATTCTCAAGCGCTTGACAGTACATGGGCAATGTATCTTCGTTCTACGGGCAGATCTTTTGCATGGCGTACAAATTTTGCCGATGCCGCTGATTTTGTCGCTTGGTATCATCGTAAAAGTGTGGAGCGCAATGGTGTGAGATTTGATGATGCCTACAGCCTTTATTTAAATTATCATATGGGTCATGGTGCTTATGCACGCAGCCGAGGATATGCAAATGGTGCACTTGTACAGGCCGCACAGCGTATGGCAATCCT
The DNA here is from genome assembly GCF_039543065.1 of Bartonella pachyuromydis. Classification (NCBI taxonomy): domain Bacteria; kingdom Pseudomonadati; phylum Pseudomonadota; class Alphaproteobacteria; order Hyphomicrobiales; family Bartonellaceae; genus Bartonella; species Bartonella pachyuromydis. The sequence continues at coordinate 337,347 of NZ_BAABJA010000001.1, forward strand.
GTCTAGGCAATATGATCAACAACTAAAAGCATGTGGGCGGCGTTAGGAAGGATTACGAAAATACTGACAAGCATTAAGTCGAATTGGTAATTTACTTCAGTACAGAATTTCTCACGGGCCAAGTGATGATGGTGTGGTTTTAAAGAAATATTTCTTCACGCTTTCAAGGCGATTTCATAAATATAGCTTGTGAATGGTATGAATTGAGATCTATCTGGCAATAAAGTTTTTGTGCTTATGAAGCTGCGAGTGATAATCATTATACTATTTTTCTAGCACCTCATGTTGCCGACAGCCTTTATATTAAGGTTCTTCATAAGAAAAGGCATTTGCTCCCCTTTTTTAGTGTTTCTTATCTATATTCCAGCCTTGCGTATAACATGCCAGAAAATACGTTTATTGATTCAATATGGGAGAGGTTTGCGATGAAGGAATCTTACGATATTTAGGTTTCTCATTCGACATGCAGACGACAAATTATCATTATAAATCAGATACATTATATTAAATTTATATTGAATTAAATATCTCCCTCTGTTCAAGTAACTCTTTCAGTCTGTTTAAGAATGTGATTGAGAAATTATTATCAAAATCTTTGTTAAAAAGAAAATACAATAACAAAAGATAAAAAGTTTAATATAAAAGATTGCTAACAGAATATATAAAACAGCGACAATCAAAAAAGGCTCTCATCTTTTATAAAAGCCAAACAGCAAACTATAAAAGAAAAAGCAGATACCGTTAGATTTGATAGTCTAAAGAGATAGCACGAAGTTAAGCACAACCACATATCTTAATTAAAATAGTCTCCCATCTCTGAAGCTGGAATGATTTGCCGTCCAATTTAGCTACAAAAAAACATATCACTATAGTTTTTTTAAGAAAGATCGATAGAACTTATAAAATATCTTTTCGTAAAACAGCTTAGTGTAGAGTTACAATTTGCAGCTCATGCTCATTGGCTCCAGCAAGAGCGATAGAGCGTTCATCAGATAAAATGATTGGATAACCCGTTTCACCAAAAAGAGCCCATATTGTAATGCCTGGGGTCATTGGTGGAAGATCTGGAAAAGTTTTAGCGAGGTCATCGGTACAAACTTTTTTTAAATAAGCAATTTGTCCCATTTCAGAACAGAACATGTTCTGTAAAGAAAAACTTTGTTTATGTTCTCCCATTTCCCTATTCCTCTACGCTTTGGCTTTTATGACTTAAGCATCGCTAACTTTAATCGGAATTTGTTTTATTTGTTTTTTTGATTTTGGTTGGTGTAGATTAATTGATAAAAGACCATTTTTCAACTCTGCATTTATAACCTCCATTCCCTCGGCGAGAACAAAGGTCCGTTGAAATTGGCGCGCTGCTATACCGTGATATAAATATTGATGATTTTGACTGTCTGTTTGTTTGCCATGAATGATAAGTTGATTATCGTCGAGCAAGATATTGAGGTCATTGACTTTAAATCCAGCAACAGCCAAAGTTATACGAATATGATTTGTGTCATCATTTTTGTGTAAACGTTCAATATTGTAAGCTGGATAAGTCTCATCAGCTTTATTAATACGTCGCAATGTTTTTTCTACCGTTTCAAATCCTAACAGAAAGGGATTGGAGAAAGGCGTCACATGTGTCATTGTGAATGTCCTCTTCAAAGCGGCTTTTCTTGACCAAGCTCTATAAAAAGTGTTTTCTACATGCTTCTCATATGGCAAGTATGGATGATAACTTCAAGAGAGAAGATTGAGAGAGTTTAATGGCTCAAAAGACAAAAAAAGTGTCAAAGGCGCGAGAATCTTCTGGAACATTGTACAGGGAAGATGAAATTGAAGAAATATTTCGCCGTTTTTCTGTTCAACGCCCAACCCCTCAAAGTGATCTTATCTATACAGATGTTTTTACTCTTTTGATTGCTGTTGTTCTTTCTGCTCAAGCAACAGATATCAGTGTTAATAAAGCAACAAAAGAATTATTTCGCCTCGCGGATTGTCCGGAAAAAATGATTGCCTTAGGAGAAGAAGAAATTGCTTGCCATATTCGTACCATTGGCCTTTGGCGTGCAAAAGCGCGCAATGTTTATGCACTTTGCCGTTTTTTAATTGATCACTATGGTGGTCAAGTCCCCAATACGCGTGAAGCACTTATGTCCCTTCCTGGCGTGGGGCGTAAAACGGCTAATGTTGTTTTGAATATTGCTTTTGGTCAGCCCACGTTGGCGGTAGATACGCATATTTTACGCCTTAGCAACCGTCTTGGTTTAGCGCTTGGTAAAACGCCAGAGGTTGTTGAAGAAAAACTGCTAAAGATTATACCGGCCCATTATCTTCGTCATGCGCATCATTGGCTTATTTTACATGGGCGTTATATTTGCCAAGCACGTAAAGCACAATGTATGCAATGCATTATTGCTGATCTCTGTAAAGCAGCAATCAAAACGAATGCAATTCCAGCACCTTTGGTTGAAGTTCAAGGCAATGGGTCTCCCATTTTTTTTTGATACGCTCTTGCTATTTTGTGTATACTAGCTTATGAAATGTCTCTGGAACCGTCCGGCAGGGCATGCCGTGGCTGTTTAAATGCTTGTTCGAGCGTTGGTCCGCTTGAGTGAATGAGTTCCCACTTTAATTGAGTAGAATTAGGTGGAATAAAATAGAATTGTATGAATAAACAAATATTGTATGGAGTAGCAAAATGCCCAAGATGAAGACCAAATCATCCGCTAAAAAGCGGTTTAAAATCACTGCGTCAGGCAAAGTTAAAGTAGCAGCTGCTGGTAAACGCCACGGCATGATTAAACGTTCGAATAAATTTATTCGCGATGCACGTGGGACAATGGTTTTGAGTGAACCAGATGCTAAAAAAGTTGTTCAATATTATTTGCCAAATGGTTTTTAAACCTTACGCTTTTGATTTTTAGGAGAGTATTACATGGCACGTGTAAAAAGAGGTGTAACAGCGCACGCTAAACACAAAAAAGTTTTGAAACAGGCTGAAGGTTTTTATGGTCGTCGTAAAAATACCATTCGTGCCGCTAAGGCAGCAGTTGATCGTTCGAAGCAGTACGCTTATCGTGATCGTAAAAATAGGAAACGTAATTTCCGTGCTTTGTGGATTCAGAGAATTAATGCGGCGGTTCGCGCAGAAGGTTTAACTTATGGGCGCTTTATTGATGGCTTATCAAAAGCGGGTATTGAGGTTGATCGTAAAGTTCTTTCAGATATAGCAATTCATGAAAAGGTTGCATTTTCTGCTTTGGTTGCTTCTGCAAAGAAGGCTTTGGAATATTTGAAAGACACAACGCCTAATGCTTTTGAAGGCGCTGTCAAATAAGCCGGTCGTGTTCTCTTAACGCATTCATTTATTTGGGATCCCGTACTGGTTGTTGCGAGTGCGGGATTTTTTCTATTCAAAAACAGTAGGCGAAAATATGAGCGACATTGAGCGTTTGGAACAAGAAATTTGTTTAGCTTTAGAGGGGGCTCGCGATGAACAAGCGCTTGAAGCAGTGCGTATCGCAGTGTTAGGCAAAAAAGGCAGTATTTCCGAAAAATTAAAAGCATTAGGGAAGATGGATGCTGAGGAGCGCCAAAAAGTTGGGCCAGCTCTTAATGGCTTAAAAAATCGCATTGTAGAATTATGGTCTCAAAGACGCAATCTTCTAAAACGCCAAGCAATAGATGCGCGTCTGTCTCGTGAAACAGTTGATGTTACTTTACCTGTGCGTTCTTCGCCTATGGAACGGGGGCGTATACATCCTATCTCACAGGTTATTGAGGAAATTATAGCTATTTATACAAAAATGGGTTTTTCTCTTGCAGAGGGTCCAGATATTGAAACAGATTATTATAATTTTACGGCATTGAATTTTCCTGAAGGTCATCCAGCGCGCGAAATGCACGATACTTTCTTTTTTGATGTTGATAAAACAGGAGAGCGGAAATTATTGCGCACCCATACATCCCCTGTACAAATTCGTACCATGGAAAAGCAAAAGGCTCCGATACGCATTATTATTCCTGGGAAAACCTATCGTATGGATTCAGATGCAACGCATTCTCCAATGTTTCATCAGGTAGAAGGACTTGTTATTGATAAAACCTCTACGATTGCACATATGATGTGGCTTCATGAAACTTTTTGTAAGGCTTTTTTTGAAGTTCCCTCTGTCAAGATGCGTTTTCGCCCTTCTTTTTTTCCTTTTACCGAACCATCTATGGAAGTCGATATTCAATGTGATCGTTCTGGTTCGGAAGTAAAATTCGGGGAAGGGCAGGATTGGCTGGAAATCTTAGGATGCGGAATGGTTCATCCTCATGTGTTAAAGAATGTTGGTTTAGATCCCGATGAGTATCAGGGTTTTGCATGGGGCATGGGCATTGATCGCATTGCTATGTTGAAATACGGTATGCCTGATTTACGGGCGTTTTTTGATGCTGATCTGCGTTGGTTAGATCATTATGGCTTTCGCTGTTTTGATATGCCTGCTTTTTTTCCTAATTTAACAAATGTGTGATCTTGTAAGAAGCTTTGATGTGAGGTTTAAAAATGAAAATTACATTGTCGTGGATACAAGATCACTTAGAAACAGATGCATCTTTAGATGAAATTTGTGAGAAGCTAACGGCTATAGGTCTTGAGGTTGATTATGTTGATGACCGTTCTTCTTTAAAAGCTTTTGTCATTGCGAAAGTTTTAACGGCAGTAAAACATCCTGATGCAGATAAACTTCAGATTTTATCGGTAGATACAGGGTCTGGTACACCTCTACAAGTTATCTGTGGGGCACCAAATGCACGTGCTGGGCTTGTGGGTGTTCTTGCTTTACCAGGCACTTATGTACCAGGACTTGATGTGACATTATCGATAGGTAAAATTCGCGGTGTTGAAAGTTTTGGGATGATGTGTTCGGAGGCTGAGCTTGAATTATCAGGTGAACAGGATGGGATCATCGAGCTGCCAGAAGATGCACCGATTGGGGAATCTTTTGCGGTTTACGCCGGTTTAGATGATCCGATTATTGATATTAGTTTGACTCCTAATCGTTCTGATTGCACGGGTGTTCGCGGCATTGCCCGTGATCTTGCTGCTACTGGAATTGGAAAATTAAAGGAATTATCCTTACCACAACTCGATGCGAGCTTTGAGACATCATTGGATGTTTCTTTAGATTTTTCGCAAAGTGCGCCATTATGTTTAGGTTTTGCTTGGCGTGAAGTGTGTGATGTTCAAAATGGTGCCTCACCGCAATGGATGCAACAGCGCTTAAATGCCATAGGTTTAAGACCGATTAATGCGCTGGTTGATATGACCAATTACATCATTTTTGATCTTGGTCGTCCGCTTCATGTTTTTGATGCTGATAAGATTAAAGGCAATTTGCATGTACGTTGTGCACGGGAAGGGGAACAGCTTCAAGCGCTTAATGGAAAAACCTATCATTTGAGTGTGAAAGATTGTGTCATTGCCGATGAAGAAGGGGTTGTTTCCATTGCTGGTATCATGGGTGGTGAGCGAACGAATTGTGATGAGACGACACGACGCGTTATTATTGAGTCAGCGCTTTGGGATGCGCAGAGTATTGCGCAAACGGGTCGCGCATTAGGTCTTATCAGTGATGCTCGTTATCGGTTTGAACGAGGTGTTGATCCTGCTTTTATGGAAACAGGGCTTGAAATTGCAACAGAATTCGCTTTGGGCCTTTGCGGTGGTAAAATATCAAAAAAGAGGACTGTTGGTTATCAGCAACCAGAAATTAAACAGATTGCTTTTCCTTTTTCTGAAATTAAACGTTTAACAAATTTGCCAATAGAGCGTGAACAAGCTGTCATTATTTTAACAAAGCTTGGCTTTTGTGTTGAAGGAAAAGGAGATGTGGTTACGGTTAAAGTGCCGACATGGCGCCCTGATATTGCTGGTAAAGCCGATTTAGTAGAAGAGGTAATGAGGATTTATGGGCTAGATAAAATTAAGCCTATTCCATTGGAACATTTTACAGAAAACAAAGGTCCAATTTTAACAATTTCTCAACTTCGTGCGCGTGTTGCACGTTTGGTTTTAGCACATCGTGGTATGAAGGAGGCTGTCACTTGGTCTTTTATTTCTGAAAATCAGGCGCTAGCTTTTGGAGGTGGTCAAGCAAAGCTCAAATTAGTAAATCCTATTTCTGCTGATATGTCCGTTATGCGTCCTTCTCTTTTGCCTGGTTTGTTGGTGGCAGCGCAGCGCAATGCTGATCGTGGTTTTCCAGATCTTGCTTTGTTTGAAGTTTCCAATATCTATGAAAGTGATACTCCTGATAAACAACACCGTGTCGTTGGTGGTATTCGTCGTGGAACAGAACACTTTGAAGGGGCAGGACGCTTTTGGGATGGAAATGCAAAAGTCGTTGATATTTTTGGTGCAAAAGCCGATGCATTGGCTGTTTTAGAAGCATGTGGTATAGAGAGTGGCAAGCTACAAATTGAAGTTGGAGCACCTGATTGGTATCATCCTGGCCGTTCGGGGGTCATAAAGCTTGGATCAAAGATTGTCCTTGGTTTTTTTGGTATTTTTCATCCTGCTACATTGGAAAAATTAGATGTCAGTGGCCCTGTCTGTGGTTTTGAAATTTTTCTTGATCAAATTCCAGAGTCAAAGAAAAAAACAACAAAAAGTCGTCCTCCATTGAAATTATCGCCTTTCCAAATGGTGCGGCGTGATTTTGCCTTTATCGTTGATAAAACAGTTACTTCTTCTCTTATCGTGCGTGCTGCGAGCGGGGCGGATAAAAAGCTTATTCATTCTGTACAGGTTTTTGATGTTTTTGAAGATTCAAGCCTTGGTGAAGATAAAAAATCTGTTGCCATTGAAGTAACTCTTCAACCCATGGAACGGACTCTTACGGATAAAGATCTAGAAGGTCTTGCCTTGAAAGTAGTAGAGAATGTTACAAAGATGACAGGCGCATATTTGCGTTGTTGATATTTTCATTTTTTCTTGGACAATTCTTATGAATTGGGAGCACTTTTAAATGCTCCCTTTTTTGCATTCAAGAACGATAGAGCTTCTGGAAAAGGGATTTCCCTATCAATGCATGCTCACTTTAAATCATCAAGATTTTCAAGGTGAAAAAGACTGTTTTAAACATCTTGAAAAGTTATTATTTCTAATAATCCTTCATTGCAAATGTAAAAGATAACTGCTATTGCTAAATGATAATGCAAATTATTCGCAATAAATAGAGGGCATATGAAAGAAAGAGAGAAGCAATGAACATAAGAAGGTTTTTCGCTATAGTTTTTGGAAGTGTTGTTTTATTTACCCCTAATTTTGCTTTGTGTGCTGATAAATTTAAAGCTGTTACAACATTTACTATTATTGCTGATATGGCGCGCAATGTAGCAGGTGATGTCGCTGATGTTGAATCAATCACGAAACCAGGTGCTGAAATTCATGAATATCAACCAACACCTCGTGATCTTATGCGCGCGCAAGGAGCAAACCTTATATTTTGGAATGGATTAGAGTTAGAGCTTTGGTTTGAAAAGTTTTTTCAAAACATCAAGGATATTCCAAGTGTGGTTGTTTCAAAAGGTGTCGTACCCATTACAATTGGTGAAGGTCCCTTTAGTGGCAAGCCAAATCCTCATGCTTGGATGTCACCAACTTCTGCTCTGATCTACGTTGATAATATTCGCGATGCTTTTGTAAAATATGATCCTGAGCATGCTGCTATTTATAAAGAAAATGCGGAAATTTATAAGCAGAAGATTCGTGCAACGATTGATCCAATCAGGTCTGCGTTAGAAGCAGTACCGCAAGATAAGCGTTGGCTTGTAACTAGTGAGGGTGCATTTAGCTATTTAGCGCGTGATTTTGATTTAAAAGAACTCTATTTATGGCCCATTAATGCTGATCAGCAAGGAACACCACAACAGGTTAAGCATGTTATTGATATGGTTCGTAAATACGATATCCATGCCGTCTTTTCTGAAAGCACGATCTCTCCTGCACCTGCTAAACAAGTTGCCAGGGAAACAGGAGCTCAATATGGTGGTGTGCTTTATGTTGACTCTCTGAGTGAGAAAAATGGTGAAGTACCGACCTATATCGATTTATTACGCGTCACAACTGGACGTATTAGCAATGCCTTATTAGAGGGAGTAAAAATCCAATGACGGGATCTGGAATATTTGCCCAAGGGGTGACGGTAACTTATCATAATGGACATACAGCTTTACGAGAAGTAAATTTTGAAAGCCCAACAGGTTCTATTACGGCATTAGTTGGCGTGAATGGATCAGGTAAATCAACGTTATTTAAAGCTATTATGGGGTTTGTACGCCCTTCAAAAGGGAAAATTCGTATGTTTGGTTTGCCCGTTGATACGGCTTTGAAAAAAAACCTTATTGCTTATGTTCCCCAGAGTGAGGATGTTGATTGGAATTTTCCTGTTCTGGTTGAAGATGTTGTTTTGATGGGGCGGTATGGTCATATGAATTTCTTTCGCTATGCACGAACACGAGATTATGAAGCTGTTCGTGTCGCATTAGAACGGGTTGATATGTTGGCATTTGCCAAGCGCCAAATTGGCGAACTTTCTGGTGGGCAGAAAAAGCGTGTTTTTCTAGCACGTGCTCTTGCCCAGCAAGCTAAAGCGATTTTATTAGATGAACCATTTACAGGGGTTGATGTCACAACAGAAGATAAAATCATTGCTTTGTTACAAGATCTTCGTAAAGAAGGAGCGGTGATATTAGTTTCTACGCATAACTTAGGTTCTGTTCGTGAATTTTGTGACCACACGGTTTTAATTAAGGGAACAGTTTTGGCTTCTGGGTTAACTGAAACCGTCTTTACAAAGGAAAATCTGGAGAAAACCTTTGGTGGTGCTTTGCATCATCATATTTTTGATCTTCAAGGTGTGAGCACAGGTGATGGTTTCATGGGGGACAAACGCTCTGTCGTTCATGAGAATATTCAAAGAATGGAGCATGTTGCATGATTTCTTGGTTGCTTGAACCACTGAGCTATCAGTATATGGTTAATGCGATGTGGGTTTCTGGGTTAGTTGGGTGTGTTTGTGCCTTTCTTTCTGCTTTTTTGATGTTAAAAGGTTGGTCGCTTATTGGTGATGCGCTTTCTCATTCGATTGTTCCTGGTGTCGCAGGGGCTTACCTTTTAGGGTTACCTTTTTCGCTTGGAGCTTTTTTTTCTGGTGGACTTGCTGCAGCAGCGATGCTGTTTTTTAATCAACGGACAAAACTAAAAGAAGATACGATTATTGGTCTCATTTTTTCTTCCTTTTTTGCTTTTGGGTTGTTTCTTAAATCATTAAAGCCAATGGCTGTGAATATTGATACAATCGTTTTAGGAAATATTTTAGCAGTCAGTTCATCAGATATTATACAATTGGCCTTTATTGGTTTTTTCTCTTTATTTATCTTGCTTTTAAAATGGAAAGATCTTCTTGTTTCTTTATTTGATGAAACGCATGCGCGTGCCATTGGATTAAACGTAAAGTTTTTAAAGATTCTCTTTTTCACGTTGCTTGCCGCCTGTACTGTTGCTGCTATGCAAACAGTTGGAGCATTCTTGGTGATTTGCCTTGTTGTGACGCCTGGAGCAACAGCTTATCTTTTAAGTGATCGCTTTATAAATGTTTTGGTCATAGCAGTTATAATTGGGACATTTACAAGCGTATTAGGTGTTTATGTGAGTTACTTTTTAAATGCACAAACAGGTGGTGTTGTTGTGCTGTTTCAAGCATTTTTGTTTATGTTAGCTTTTATTTTTGCTCCTAAACATGGGTTTATTGCTGCACGTTTGCGTATAAATGCGGCCAAAAAAGGTATGATATTGTCATGATGGATCAATTACTACTTCCTTTTCAGTTTTCTTTTATGTTGAAAGGCATGCTTATTGTTGTGATCCTTTCTGTTCCTATGGCGATGCTTTCTTGTTTTCTTATTTTGAAGGGATGGGCGCTGTTAGGTGATGCCATTTCTCATGCTGTTTTTCCTGGTGTTGTTGTTGGTTATATGACAACGCCATGGGTGATAGCATTTTTGACTTCTTTACCATTTGCTTGGCTTCAGCATATGCGTTCAGAAAATATCACCATGACTTTGATTACTTGCGGTGCTTTCGTTGCGGGTATGGTTTGCGCGCTTGCAACAGGTTTTTTAGGGAGCAATAGCCGGATCAAACAGGATACAGTGATGGGTGTTGTTTTTTCATCGATGTTTGGTTTAGGGCTTGTTTTGGCAACATCTATCTATAGCAGTTTAGATTTGAATCATATTCTATTTGGTAATTTATTGGGTGTTAACTGGCTTGATATTACACAGACAGCAATTATTTCTGCTCTTGTTACTTTTATTTTAGGAGCAAAATGGCGCGATTTTATGCTGTATATTTTTGATTCCGTTCAAGGTCGTGCAATGGGATTGCGGATATCGTTACTTCACTATACCCTTTTAACAATGATTTCTCTTACGATTGTTGCAGCTTTGAAAGCTGTTGGCATTGTTCTGGTTATTTCTTTACTCATAGCACCAGGAGCAATTGCTTATCTTATTACGAAGCGGTTTTCTTTTATGTTGGTGATTGCTATACTTGTTGCAGCTTTTTCTGGTTTTTTAGGAATTTATCTCAGTTTGTTTATTGGTTCTGATTCTGCTTCTACGATCGTATTGATTTTGACATTGATTTTTATTGCGATTTCCATGTCAGTTTTTTTTCGTCGCGCTGCGGTTCAGGAAATTTGAGGTTGCTAAAGTTCATGCATATCAGCCATGCATTTTTGTGTATTGTCTCTTATGTTTGTTTTAAATAGAAAGCACCCCGCTAGGTTATTTTCCTCCTAACATCTAGCGAATGAATGCAGTATGTATTCTCCCCCCCCCCAACACTGCATTCATAATTAAGAGGCTGCATTGAGTTATTCTGCAGCCTTTTTATTTTTTATTTTTCTAAAAATTTATTCATATTTCTTGAAAATTTAAAAATGATCATCATATTGCGTAAGCTGTTTTTGCTTTAGAAGAAGATATTGAAGAAAATACACTTGCGAGTAAAGTAATATAAATGATTGTGCTCTAGAGCGTGCAAAAAGCAGGAAAATATGGAGAGAAATAGTACGAGAGGATGAAAAAAGATTTTAAAATATCTCACCCTTTGCGTATTTGCTATTATGTAACAGGTTGGGCAATGATTATATTGGCAATTATTGGTATAATACTGCCTATTATGCCAACTGTGCCATTTTTATTAATTGCTTCATGGTGTTTTGCGCGTTCATCGCCACGTTTTCATCGTTGGCTGAATAATCACCGCATTTTTGGCCCACCCATTAAGCAATGGGAAGAAAAGAGAGCCATTTCTACATTTGTGAAAGTTTTGGCACTGGTAAGTATAGCAGGTGGTTTTTTATCTTTTTTAGTGATAACGCATCCTGCTTTGTGGATTGCTTTATTGGTTGCTGCAGTTTTACTGTTTATTGTTTTTTATATTATAACCCGTCCATCCTCATAATGAGAGAAAGTAAAGGACTTATAAACCGAGAAGTTTTTTGATTTTCGCAGGTTTGTGAGAGTTATATGATAGTTTTTTGACTCCAAAATTTGAGGGAATGCTTATATAATAAGGATATCTATAAGAGAATGCTTTTAGGACAATTTATGATAAGATAACATGGGGGTAAAATAATTGTATGAAAAAAAGATTATCTGCAAATACCTTATAACTCAATATGCGTAAAATATCTTGATAAGAAATGAGAGCTACGTTCATAGGTGAGTATTTTTGCAAATCAATGGTAACACAATCTACATTCACCCTATCCATCAATGATGCACTTTATACTCTTTTAGTTTTCAATATTTTCTATGAATAGTATGACGAGAGCTCTTTTAAGCATCATCATTTTTTATTTATAAAGTAACAGATCATCTATTATCTGAAGGTTGTGCTCGTGTTATATGTATTTTACCTTACAGAGAGTTCAGACAAAGTAATCAAGTCTTTTTTCAAAAAGTTTTTATGCATAGATTCATTCTTTTTATGACATACAAGTAATAGATTTTTTATATAATGACAAACACTTGAAATAAGAAATTGTTTTACGTTGTATTCTCATTCCAAACAGGGAATTATCATGATAATCAATATAATCATTTTTTAAGTTAGCGAGAAGCTAAGTTTTTATAGATCTCGCAATACGTTTTTCATTGCCAAAAAAGTTGATATAACGCTGTATTTCTTTCGGATCACCGATAGTTTTCTCGGGATTATCTGAAAGTTTTACGGCTGGTTGACCATTGGCCTTGGTGACTTTACAAACAAGGGACAGGGCATCAAAAGTTACAATTTCTTGTGGGGAACAGCCTGAAAAATCATTTGTCAAGTCTGTTCCCCAGCCAAAACTCATGCGCACTCTTCCATGGAAGTGGTGATAGGTTTTTTCAATTGTATCAACATCAAGTGCATCGGAAAAAATCAATAATTTTTCATGTGGATCTTTTCCCTTTTCTTTCCACCAGTTAATAATGCGTTCACCTCCCTCAATAGGTGGAGCACTGTCAGGTCGAAAACCCGTCCAGTCAGATACCCAATCTGGTGCATTGCGCAAAAATGCTTCTGTACCAAAGGTATCTGGTAAAACAATAAGAAGATTTCCACCATAATAACGGTTCCAATCTTGCAAGACTTGATAGGGTGCTCTACGTAAATCATTATCATTGTTGGCAAGAGCAGCAATGACCATGGGTAATTCATGGGCATTGGTTCCAAGAGCTTCTAAATCTGTATCCATGGCTAAAAGAACATTAGAAGTTCCAGTAAAAGAATTACCAATACCCTCTTTTAATGCTTCAATACACCAGCGTTGCCATAAAAAAGAATGGCGACGCCTTGTACCAAAATCAGATATTTTAATATCAGGTAATTTTTTTAGGCGTTCAACTTTACTCCACATTTTTGCTTTAGCGCGTGCATAAAGCACATCGAGAGCAAAACGATCGAGGTTTTTCATAGCGGCACGTGAACGCAATTCACTGATAATAGCAAGAGCGGGGATTTCCCACATGGAGCTATGAGCCCACGGACCATGAAAATGAAGGATATATTGGCCATCTTTGCGGGTAAGTTCATATTCTGGGAGTTGAAAGTTTTCAAGCCAATGAAGAAAATCTGGTTCGAAAATTTGTTTACGCCCATAAAATGTATTACCAGCAAGCCAAATCATTTCTTTTTTCGTAAAGCGCAAGCTCAAGGCGTGATCAAGTTGGGCACGCAGTTCACCCTCATCAATATCATCGGCAAGACGTATTGTTTTGCTGCGGTTTATCAGGGAGAAGGTAACATTGACATGAGGATAAAGCCCCCAGATCATTTGTACCATAAGAAGTTTATAAAAATCCGTATCAAGCAATGAACGAATAATAGGATCGAGTTTCCAAGTATGATTATAAACACGCCTCGCAATATCTGGATGATTCATAACCCTCGTTCTTTCAATCTCATAGAATATAAAATTATTGTGCTCCAATAAAATACATATAAGAACTATAACAACTCTAAGGTTTTGGGCAAGAATAAAAAAGCCTTTTATCTTTTCTGTTTTGAGGATTTAAGTGTGCGTATGATTTCATGTTTTCCCATTTTTTCCAACTTTATTCCTGCTTGAACATGAGCATATTTTTTACCATCAACACGAAGCATATTTTCAGCTCCCCATTTTACGGTAATGGTATAAATGGCATCATAAAATTTCATTTTTGCTTCATATTTTGGCCATGAAGAAGGTAAATGTGGCTCTAAGAATAATTGGTCATCTTGACGATTAATCCCAAGAATGGCTTGTGTTGCAGCGCGGTAGAACCAGCCTGCCGAACCTGTATACCATGTCCAACCACCTTGCCCACGATATGGTTCAACGGCGTAAATATCTGCAGCCATCACATAAGGTTCAACGCGATAAATTTCAGGATTTTTCCCATGAGTAATTGGGTTAATCGCAGAAAATAAAGCATAAGCTTTATCGTTTTCATTCATTTGAGCAAGTGCCAAAATGCTCCAAACAGCAGCATGTGTATATTGGCCGCCATTTTCTCGAATACCTGGAGGATAACCTTTTATATAACCGGGTTCGAGAGTTGTTTTATCAAAAGGTGGCCAGAAAAGGCGTATAAGACTGCCTTTTTCATCATACAGCTGTTCAAGCATTGATGCCATTGCTTGTTTTTGGCGCTCAAGCGATGCCATTTTTGAAATAACAGCCCAAGATTGAGCAATGGTATCAATTTTACATTCATCATTGATTTGAGAGCCGAGAGGCGTTCCATCATCAAAATAACCACGCCGATACCAAGCACCATCCCAACCATTTTCTTCTAAGGACGTAGTTAAACGTTCAAGATATGCACTCCATGTTGCAACACGGGTGTTATCATTCCTTTTTTGGGCAAGGGGGATAAATGCTTGTAGTGTAGTACCAAGAAACCATCCCAACCACGTGCTTTCACCTTTGCCTTGTGCGCCTACCAAATTCATACCATCATTCCAATCACCACACAAAATAAGGGGGAGTCCATGTGATCCACAGCGTCTGATGGCAAGATCTAAAGCCAAAGCACAATGTTCATAAAGTGTTGCGACCTTTAAGGATTGTATGGGCTTAAAATAAGCGTCTTGTTGTTCATTGTTAAGAGAATCTCCTTCAATAAAAGCAATAGGAGTATCAAGAAATATGCTATCACCAGTGGTGTTGACATAAAGTGCTGTTCCATAGGCAAGCCAAACAATATCATCAGAAATACGTGTGCGAACACCAGCATTTGTATCGGGCAACCACCAATGTTGTACATCGCCTTCGAGAAATTGGTGTGCTGCGGCGTTTAACAATTGTTCACGTGCGATTTGTGGGTTTAATAATAACAAAGACAAGCTGTCTTGCAACTGATCGCGAAAGCCAAATGCACCACTTGCTTGATAAAAGGCAGCGCGTGCCCTCATGCGGCAAGCGTAAATTTGATAAGGAAGCCAATGATTGACCATAAGATCAAAAGAGGGATCAGGTGTTTTAACTTGGAATGAGGAAACAAAATCATCCCATTGCTGTTTTTGTTGTGTGAGCAGAATTTCAAAATCACTTGCACGCACTTTGTCTAGTAAATTTTCCGCTTCTTGCCTATTTTCAGCACTGCCAAGATAGAAAATGATTTCTTTTGTTTGCCCTGGGAGAAGATCAATATCGTAGGAAAATGCTGAACAGGGATCACACCCTGCTTCAACTGTATTTGAAAGAGTATCTGCTTTACGGATTGCGTGAGGATGTATCACTGTTCCCGTTAGACCGATAAATTCAGTGCGATCAGTAGTCGTACTTGTTGGTAATTGGGAAGCAGATAAAAATGCTACTTGTTGCCATTTGTCGATGTGGTAGGGATTTTGGATAAAATGTGCACCACGCATAAGATCATAACAGGGGAGTATGAAAGGTGCATATTTTGTACGGGCATTGCCTAAAACCCATTCAACATAATTGTAAAGGCGTAGACGACGTGTTTTTTCTCCGTTATTTTTGAGGGTAAGGCGTGAAAGACGCACTGGTTTTTCTGGATAGAGTGTATGGGTGAGCTCTAAGGTGATCTCCGCATGCGTGGATTTAAAGGTTGAAAATCCAAAACCATGGCAAGCTTCATAAACAATATTTTCATCACATTCAACGGCCGAAACGGGTGAGAACCGTTTTAAAGAAAGACGGTCTACAAGATAAAGTGCCTCTCCTGGGCGGTTAGAAATGGGATCATTACTCCAAGGGGTTAGGTGATAATCACGGCTATTGTTTGCCCAAGTAAAAATTGCACCTTCAGCAGAGACATGGAAGCCAAAGCTTTTATGAGCAATAACGTTGATCCATGGATGTGGTGTGGTCGTATGCCCATGAAGACGTATCACATAATGATTATGATGATTAAATCCACCATAACCATTCCAATATTTCAGATCATTTCCATCAATGGGGAGAGGTGAAGCTTTTTGTTGACCGATAAGACCAAGAGAAGCAAAGAGGCTTTGCTCCGTGGATGTTATGCTTTGTTTTTCTTCGTTGTGTTTTGGATCATTTAATTGATAACGGGATTCTTGATGAATCTTACAGATGGTGAGATCAAAGTCATTATTGTCAAGTTGTTTGAGTTGTTCAGACAAAGAGCCGTTTTGCGCATCAAGAATAATGCGAGCTGAAGCAAGAAGCGTTTTAAAGCTCTGTTCATTCATTTGATCACGCCGAAGTATGAAAATATGTTGGCGTTCATCTACATCGTGAGTATGGTGGCGATAAGATTCGCATACCCATTCAATAGCATATTGGGTATTTTGTATGTAGGAAAATGCTTGTTCATTAAGTATGACGAGATCGACAATAAGCCCACGCATACGCCAATATTCATGTGCTTTAAGAAGCTCATGGAGGACAGCGATGTCTCCTTCATTATCTAATCTGAGAAGGCAGAGAGGAATGTCTCCTGAAAGCGACATTGGCCAAAGATCAGATTGTTTGCCAAGATTTTCTTCTAATTTTTTGGGAGAAAGACGCCATGTTCGATCAAGATAGATAAGTGGTGTTGCATATTTTTGATAGGTAATAGCTTCTTTAGGATCGATGCCACTTTGATATAGTGAGACTTGTGAGCGTGTCCATGCCATTGAAAATTCTTGCTGGAATATATTAGGTTGCTGATAATGTTTGACATAATTATGTAGTGTTTCTTTTTCATAAGCAGCAAAAGTCCAAAAAATGAGTTCAGCTTTTTCATATGCTGGAATTTTTATACGGCAACGCAGTGAGATAATTGGATCAAGAACACAACCTTGACTGTTACTAAAATGCGCATTGTGGTCAAATGCAGCAGGCCGATGAATAGATCGTCCCCGACCAATAAATAAAGAGCGATCCGTTTCAGCATCTGTTTCTTGAATGTCATCTGTTATACCAGTAACAAAATGGGCAATGTGGATTTCAGGATCATGGGGAGAGCGTTTGCGCCTCTTGGCAAAAATTGTTCTTCTCCTGTTAGCAATTTCTGTTTCTATAAACATCCGCGAAAAAGCAGGATGTGCTTGATCTGCATCCATTGTTGCAAGGGCGAGTTCACCATAAGAGGTTACTTCAATGATACGGTCTTTGTTTGTTGTATTAATAAGTTGAAGACGTCTCCCTTCCCCGCACCCTTCAGAGGTAATAAGACATTCAAGTGTTGATTTGATACCATCAACCATTTTTATATATTCAGCTTTTTCATCTGTAAAAATGCAGACTGCTTCTTCTCCCACAATGCGTGTTGGCTCACCAGTCACAGACCACCAACGGCCACTATCTGTATCACGCAGAAAGAACAAAGTCCCTTGTTGATCTTCTGTCGCATCGGGAATAAAGCGCGTAATCGCATAGTCATGCCAACGGCTGTAACCAGAACCATTGGCTGTCAACATTGTAGAATAGGAACCATGAGATAAAAGCAAAGTTTCACGTGGTTTAAGCAGTGGGTCTTTTATAATGCGCAAAGGAGCTTCATTGAATTCTCGACAATTATTGCGCATGCGATGAATAACTTTGCTATGAATGATAGGAATTTGATGTGGTGCTCTTTCCTGTAATAAAAATTGAATTGCTTCAACGATTGGGTCACGGTGAAAAAGATCACGCATTCGCCCTTGAAAAATAACATTGTTGATAGCAATAATAGACATGCCATGATGATGCGCATAATAATTGCGTACCACAGCGTATTTTTCTCCTGTTTTCACGCGTGAGGGGGTAAAATCAAGAGAATCGTAATAACCATATGTTCCTAAAGCTCCAAGATCACGGAGATGTTTTAAATTGGTCACGGTTTGTTCAGGAACATATTGTGCTGCTAAAAGACTAGCATAGGGAGCAATAACGGTATTGCGTGAAAGACCACGTTGAAGCCCGAGGCTTGGAACACCAAAATGAGCATATTGGTAATTCATTAACTGATCGCGAGCGTTAAATGCTGCTTCTGAAATGCCCCAAGGTAATCCACGTTTAGAGGCGTATTGTATTTGACCATGAATAATCAGTCGATTGGTTTGATCGAGGAGAGATCCCAAAGGTTCGTGCATAATAAGGGATGGCATGAGATATTCGAACATGGAGCCAGACCATGATAGCAATGCACCTTTCCAACCAATGGGGACGAGGAGTCGACCAAGATGAAACCAATGTTTTACTTTTATATCGCCTTTTGCGATAGCAAAAAGGCTTGCAAGGCGCGCTTCTGAGGCGAGTAAATCATAACAATTTTCATCGAGTTTATTTTCTTGAACACGATATCCAATGGACAAAAGATGCCGTTTAGGATTCTCTAAAAAATCAAATTTCATATCCAAGGCTATTTGCCTTGTTTTGACAGCTAACCTATTCAATTCATTTGATAATTTTTCACTATCATAATCATAACAAGCATCGTAATGATAGGCATCACAGGTTTCTAAAAGGCATTTTGCCCAAGAGAGTGTTTGAGCGGATTTTGTTGTTTGAACTTTTTGATGAAGTTCATCTATTAATTGCATAAGATCACGAGCAATTAGCGATAAGTTCGTAAGCTGAGAAGTGATAGTGTTTGGTGTTTCTATAACAGTATGAATACAGTGATCAAAATTGGCGATGCGTTTTTCGATTTGTTGACGTAAGGGATGCAAAATGGGTTGAGTATTTGGAATTTCTTTGAAAGTTTCGGCAAGAATAGCATAAACATCACACAAACCTGTGCGATTACTTTGAATAAAAACATGAGGTTTTTCAGCCCATTCCCTTAAGGCTGAAGCAAGGGTCAGTAAATGACCAGCAAGATTTCCTGAATCAACAGTTGATACATAAGTGGGCAAGAGAGGTTTGAGTGTATCTGTTTCATACCAATTATAAAGATGCCCACGGAATTTTTCCATTTTTTCAAGAGAGCTTAATGTACATTCAATGCGGGAAATAGTTTCTTTACAACTAATCCAACCAAAGTCACGTGCAGCAACAACAGAAAGAAGATAAAGTCCAATATTCGTAGGGGATGTGCGTTGTGCAATCAGAGGTTCTGGATCTTCTTGAAAATTATCGGGGGGCAAATAATTGCTTTGGGCATTGACAAAGGTTGCATAATAAAACCATGTCCGTCGTGCAATAGATCGCAGAGTTTTTTTATCTTCAGAAGAACCATGAAGGGTATCTTGAAATGTTGAAGGTTGACTGACAATCCAAGAAATCAAGGGAGAAAAAAACCATACAAGTCCAAAAGGTAAAGCAATAAAGCTTGTAGAACTGTGAGAAAAGAGAGGCAGTGTTATGGCAAGAACACCAATAAGTGCTGCTGGCCACATTGTAAGGATATAAAAGCCAAGACTGTTAGGAATAGATTTTGTTGCTGCAGAAGTTTTCCATTCAAGAAGATACTGTTTTGAGATCGCCATGCGATAAAGTGTTCGGATAATCGCATCGGTCATAAAATAAGCTGAATGAGCAAGAAGTGTAATTTTAAGAAATATATTTGTACCTGTCAGGGTCATTTTATTCAAAATTAATTGGAAATACCCACGCAAAGAATAATCAATATTGGATGAAACAAGCGTTTGTAATATACTTAAAATTGGTGAAATGAAGAGACTAAAGAACAAAAATGTTTGCCAAGCAATTGCACTTTTTAACGGTAAAAGAGACCATCCTGCGAAGGCAGCAATGAGCCACATAAGTGGTGTAAGGGAACGGCGCAGATTATCTTGCATTTTCCAACGTGTCATAGGGCTAATTTGATGAGGGAAAAAGAGATAAGGTAAAAGTTGCCAATCCCCGCGAATCCAACGATGATAACGTGCAACATCCACATTATAAGCTATTGGATAATCCTCAATCACTTCTACATCGCTCACAAATGCAGTATGTGCATACCCTCCTTCTAAAAGGTCATGACTAAGAACAGTATTTTCTTTAATTTTACCATCAAGTGCTTGTTGAAATGCATCAATATGATAAAGACCTTTGCCAATAAAAGTTCCTTCTCCTAAAAGATCTTGATAGGTATCAGAGACAGCAAAAACATAAGGATCAATACCGCGATTGGTAGAAAAAGCCCGTTGCAAAATTGATGTTTCATTTCCTGTGGTAAGAGAAGGCGTAATACGGGGTTGTAAAATGCTATAGCCTTTTACAATCTTTTTATGATATGGATCAAAAGTGGGGTAGTTGAGCGGATGGTTAAGTTTTCCAACAAGTTTTGTGACACATTCAGGGGTCAGGCGTGTATCTGAATCCAGTGTCATAACAAAACGACAATCCATGGGAAGATGTGGGTTAGGGGGATAAAAGCTGGTGTTTTTATCTCCTCTTAATAACAGATTGAGTTCATGAAGCTTCCCACGCTTTCGCTCCCATCCCATCCAGCATTTTTCACTGGTATTATAAAGGCGCCGACGGTGTAAAAGGAAAAAAAGGGGGATATCATCACGATGATAACGGGAATTAAGTTTATCGATACTCTTTTGTGCATAGTGCAACAAATCAAGATCATCTTGCGTTTTCTCTAAATGAGAGTCAATCCAATCTGTGATAAGTGCAAAATGGATGGCGCCTTTGGGATTGGAAAGATAGTGTACTTCAAGATTGTGCACTTGTTCATCAATATATCCGCGTGAGGTGATTAAAGTAGGTACAACGACCATTGTGCGTGCATGTTCTGGAATTCCCTCTTTATATTCATAACCAATAAGATGTTTTGAGGGAATAATCCATGAAACAACAGTGTTGAAGAAAGCAAAAGCAGCATCCATAGCAGGAAATAGCGCTAATACAGTAAAAAGGAGAGATAGCCATGGTGTTTCAGACGCTTGTAAGAGAGTGTATACTGCAAGCAAAAAAGCAAGTGTTAGAAAAGAGACAGGAATGGCAATGATGCTTATCTTTGAGTAGTAAAAAGATCCTACCCATTTTATAAGCAAAGGTGGGGTATAGCCACATGCTTTTTCAAAATGATGCCTTCCATCACCGACGAGATACCACCCAACAGAAGAGTGAAGAGGTGTCTTTTCAGAAGGAGAAAGTGCTATTTCTATAGCTTTGCGTGCAACTTCCTGTTCATTAAGGGGCGAAAAGCGTGTAATTTTTTCAATTACTTGTCGATAAATATTGCGTGATTGAGCATCAATTTCAGAAAAATCACTATTTTTATGTAAAATAGAGTCTACAGAACTAACAGTTTCAAACCATATTGTCCAATCAACATCACCAAGTTTTTTAAGGGTACGGACAATATTGCTCATGGTGACACCATCTGCTGCTTGGCGCGTATGTTCTTCGGCTGTGGCAATTTCTAGGCTACTGCCTTGGCTTTGTAATTGCTGTTCAAGCCAATTTAATGCAGTTGTTGAATCAACAGATGCACTGCGCAGACGATAGAATAAATGGGCTGAAAAGCTTGGATAAGCAGTGAATGGTGCATAATGCGTGAAAAGAATATGTAATTTTGTTTCATTATCGGCGAGGGAAATTTTATTAGCGGCTTTATGGGCAAGATGGCGCATAGTGCGTGTTTGTTCAATACGCAATGAAAGACGGCGGACATTTTCAATGAGCAACATCTGTATCACAGAAGGAAGTGCCCATAATTCACCAATTTTAAGAGGACAAATTTCTTGAAATCCATGGATCATAGCCGTGAGTGTTTTTTGTGAAAATCTGCTGTCAGTATGGGCAATATAAAGCCAAGCTAAAGCAAAGATACGCGGTATGTCTGTCCTTTGTTTATAAAGGGGAAGTTGTTTGATGAAGGATTTAGATAGGTTACGGCGTAGCTGTTGTATCGTTTTGTCAATGGTATAATGATTATCAAGGAGCCATTGAGCAGATGGTGGCATGGTTTCATCATTTCGAGCAGCAATATCACAGGTTTGAAATGCATGGAGAATGAGTTTAGCATTTTTATTTAATCGCTTATGAAAATTATTTTCTCCTTTATATTCAGGAAGGCGGATTTCTTTTTTAGAAGCTATATCATAGCCTAATTTATAAAGTTCATCCTGCGATTTATAAGTTGAACGAAGAGGAGTATTGCTTTGATTCAGATGATAGATTTTTGTTTGCTGAGAAAAGAAATACTTTATGAAAGATATTGTGAATGCCATATTATTACTATTCAATCATGTGGTTCCTTTGTATTTAATAGGCTGTAAGCATTTTATCTTAATAATAAGCAATTTAAAGAAAAAATAAACTTTCTATTTTTCTTTAAAAATATTTGTAATTTTAAACGAGACAACTAAAAAAATGAGCAAACAACTTTTAAAAACAAATAAAAAGGTCGCTCTAAAAACAAGCGACCTTAATTTTAAATAATTTTTTTAACAATGGAACATTAGTCTTGTTCTTGCTTTTTCAAAGCAGCACCGAGAATTTCACCAAGAGAAGCACCTGAGTCTGTAGAACCATATTGTGCAACGGCTTCTTTTTCCTCTGCGATTTCTAAAGCTTTGATAGACACTGAAAGTTTACGTGTTTTCTTATCAAATGCAGTGATGCGGGCATCCACTCTTTGACCAATGGAAAAACGTTCAGGACGTTGTTCATCACGATCACGGGCAAGATCAGCGCGGCGGATAGTTGTTTCAAGATTGTGGTCAATCAATTTTACAGCAATATCATTTTCATTAACCGCTATCACTTCACATGTCACAACAGCGCCTTTGCGAAGTTCACCTGCTGCTGCTGCTTCTCCAACTTTATCACTAGAAAGTTGCTTAATTCCAAGAGAGATACGTTCTTTTTCAACGTCAACATCAAGGACAACGGCTTTAACGATATCCCCTTTATTATAACTATCAATGATTTGTTCACCAGGGCGATTCCAATCAAGATCAGAGAGATGAACCATGCCATCAACATCACCTTCAAGACCAATGAAGAGACCAAATTCTGTTTTGTTTTTGACCTCTCCTTCGATTTGTGAATTGACAGGAAATTTATTGGCAAAAGCAACCCATGGATTTTCAAATGTTTGTTTTAAGCCAAGAGAAATACGCCGTTTAGAAGGATCAATTTCAAGTACAACCACTTCTACTTCTTGTGATGTAGACAGAATTTTTCCAGGATGAACATTTTTCTTTGTCCAACTCATTTCAGAGACGTGGATCAACCCTTCGATTCCAGGCTCTATTTCAACGAAACCACCATAATCAGTAATGTTGGTAACAGCACCGGTAATTTTTTTGCCCACAGGATATCTTGCACTGATGCTTTCCCAAGGATCACTTTCAAGCTGTTTCATGCCAAGAGAGATACGGTGTGTGTCTTGATTGATGCGAATAATCTGGACTTTAATTGTTTGCCCAATGGTGAGAACTTCTGATGGATGATTAACGCGTCGCCAAGCCATATCTGTAACGTGCAAGAGACCATCAATTCCACCAAGATCAACGAAAGCACCGTAATCAGTGATATTTTTAACCACACCTTCAACGATTTGGTTTTCTTCAAGATTTTGCACAATTTCTGAACGTTGTTCAGCACGACTTTCTTCTAAGACAGTACGGCGTGAAACGACGATATTACCACGACGACGATCCATTTTTAAAATTTCAAAGGATTGTGAATTGTGCATGAGAGGTGAAACATCACGGATGGGGCGAATATCGACTTGGCTGCGAGGTAAGAAAGCAACGGCACCATCGAGATCGACTGTAAAGCCTCCTTTTACTTGGCTAAAGATAACCCCATCGACGCGTACACCGGCATTGAATTTTTCTTCCAAACGAATCCAGCTTTCTTCACGTCGCGCTTTTTCACGCGATAGAACAGCTTCACCCATCGCATTTTCAATGCGCTCAATGTAGACTTCAACTTCGTCGCCAACTTGCAAGGAACCGTCTTTTCCTTTCGCTCCAAATTCTTTGAGTGGAATGCGTCCCTCGACTTTAAGTCCAGCATCAATGATGGCCATATCTTTTTCGATTGCAATGATGCGACCTTTAACAACGGATCCTTCATTAAGATCATTAGTTTGAAAGGATTCCATAAGAAGAGCTTCGAAATCCGCTGTTGTGGGATTATATTGTGACATAAGAACTCCTGATACATACCTTCATTACAAAAGGTATAAGCGCTAGGTTAGTGTTAACATAGGGCAACTTCCTGCCTTTTCCCTTGAATACAGGAAGAAAAATTAGCGCTAGGCCGGAAATCACCTTTACAACTTTATCCAATTATACGCTCTTTTATGATAGGATCAATAAAAGTGCATGCAATTGCAAATGTTGCTTCTATACTCAATTCTGACGTATCAAGCAAGTGGGCGTTTTTTGCTGGTCGAAGTGGGCTTTGTTTGCGGGTTATATCGCGTCTATCGCGCAGTTCAAGATCACTAAGGATTTCATGATACTCTGCTTGATTCCCTTTTTTTACCATTTCCTCATAGCGACGTTTTGCACGTGTTTGAACATTGGCTAAAACGTAAAATTTAATATCGGCATCGGGGCAAACAACAGTACCAATATCACGTCCATCAAGCACACTGCCAGGTAAAGTTTTAGCAAAGCCACGCTGTTTTGCGACAAGAATTTCACGTACAGCAGGATTAAGTGCTATTTTTGAGGCAGCCTCGCCAAGTTCATGAGAAGAGAGAAGAGCTGGATTTAAAGTATCAAAATCAAGCTTTTGAGCACAAGAAAGAGCACTTTTTTCATCATTAAGAGGCAATTTTTGTTGTAAAAGTGCGTGAGCAACACCGCGATAAGTAAGTCCAGTATCGAGATGGTGAAGATGATAATGTGTAGCAATCTTACGTGCTAATGTTCCTTTTCCTGAAGCTGCTGGTCCATCAATAGCAATTACAAAAGGTTTCAAGCGATGTTCCCCCCAAGTTTTTTTATGAAAGAAATAAATTTTGGAAAGCTGGTAGCGATCATACGCTTATCATCAATGGTAACAGGTTTTTCTGACGCGAGTCCAAAAACCAGAAAGCACATAGCAATTCGGTGATCAAGATATGTGGTAACGTTTCCACCTCCCAATCCTTTTCCAGAGCCGTTGCCATGAACAATGAGAAAATCTCTTCCTTCTTCACATTCTACGTGATTCATTTTAAGTCCTTGTGCGAGTGCAGAAAGGCGATCGGACTCTTTAACACGCAATTCCTCAATTCCGAGCATTGTTGTTTTGCCTTCAGCAAAGGCTGCTGCTACCGATAAAGCGGGATATTCATCAATCATCGATGGGGCTCGTTCTTTTGGTACAACAACACCTTTTAGCGTTGATGATTGGACCCGCAGATCGGCAACATCCTCTCCACCTGTTTGGCGTTGGTTCAAAAGTTCAATCTGAGCGCCCATTTCCCATAATGTTTCGATAAGTCCTATTCGAGAAGGGTTTATAAGAACATTTTCAATGGTGATATCAGAGTTTTCTACAAGAAGGGCAGCAATCAGTGGAAAAGCTGCAGAAGAGGGATCTCCTGGTATATCAAGAATCTGTCCGGTAAGATGTGGTTGTCCATTAAGGTGAATAAAACGTGTGCCTTCTTTATCCGTTTCTATATCAATTTCAGCACCAAATGCTTTGAGCATCTTTTCTGTATGATCTCGCGTGGGAATAGCTTCAATAACGGTTGTGGTACCAGCTGTATTAAGACCAGCAAGCAGGATTGCAGATTTAACTTGGGCAGAAGCCATGGGAATACGATAGCAAATTGGATTAGCCATTTTGGGACCATGAAGCGTTAAAGGAAGAAGGTCGCCGCGGGTTGCAGTAATTTCAACGCCCATTGATTGTAGTGGATCGAGAATGCGTCCCATGGGACGTTTGGAGAGAGAAGCATCACCAATGAAGGTTGTTTTCATATGATAAGGACCAACCATTCCCATAACAAGGCGAACACCTGTTCCAGAATTTCCGAAATCTAAAGGGTTTTGAGCTGCTAAAAGGCAACCATTCCCAGTTCCTCGTATAATCCAGAGATCATTTTTCTTTTGAATGCAGGCACCCATAGCTTGCATAGCCGCAGCTGTCTTTAAAACGTCATCACTCTCAAGTAGTCCATGAATATGTGTTTCACCAGTTGCTAGCCCTCCCAATATAAGAGATCGGTGAGAAATTGATTTATCTCCTAGTATTTTAATTTTTCCAAAAAGATTGGGAGATTTATAAGCGGTTATGGGTATTGCTTTTTGCATAGAAATTCTATTTAATTTTATCTAAATTTTACTAAATTAGCTCTCCTTTAGCACATGCTTTGAGAGGCGTCATGAGAAAATCCATAGAGAATGATGTATTTATCTTTTGACAAAGACATTATTTTTTGATTAAGCACCATGGAATTTATTTTGTAAATGGAATGATAGTTAACCAAAGAGGCACGATTCATGGCAAAACAGGATCTTGGAACTAAGCGTGTTGATCCAGAAACGGGAAAGAAGTTTTATGATCTTAATCGCGACCCTATTGTATCGCCTTATACAGGGATTTCTTATCCACGTTCTTATTTTGAGGTTGCAGCAGCAGAAGCAAATAGTGAGGAAGATGTTGATACTGAAGAGCTTGATACAGCACTTGAAAAATCTGCTTTTATGCTTCTCGAAGAGGATGGTGACGATTCTAAAGATGATGATCTTCCTGATTTGGAGGACGGTGATGTTGATCTTGGTGATGACGATGACGCCTTTTTATCTCATGATGATGACGATGAGGATGATGATGTTGCTGATATTCTCGGAGGCGGTGTTTCTAACGATGACGATTCTTAAAAGTTAAAAGAAGTATAAGGCTATTCTTTTCATTGAATACAAATTCTTCTTGATCTTCAATTTTTATCGTTCTAAAAAATTCTATTCAGGTTATTGACCGTTTTTTTTAGGGGTAACTGTCTTTATGTGGGGCTATAGCTCAGCTGGGAGAGCGCTTGCATGGCATGCAAGAGGTCAGCGGTTCGATCCCGCTTAGCTCCACCAAAAAGACTCAATTTTTTCAATAACTATTGATATTGATAAAAAGATTTATCTTCTGTCAGAAGCGTATTCTTATCTATAGTATTTTCAGTAATTTCATGACGCGTCTATCTGCGATAATTCGCTATGGCCTTTTCTTTATAAAACTCGGGAAATTTTATTGCTATAAAATTGCAAGAACAGATGGGACATATTTTGTATTTTGTGCAAATATTTCTATAGAAAGAATGAACGTTTGTTCCCGTATTATTGCTTAAATCAAAATCTTTTTATGGAGCTAAAAGGCAGTTTTTATAGATTTTTAAAAGATTTAGGGGTCACTTTTCGCAGAAAATATTATTTGAATGACAAATAATGACTGTGGCTTCTAATTTTGTGATTTAATTGTCTCAATAACAGGCTTTTTTTATTTTTTGCAGGGGTGCTCTTGTTTTTAGGGGGATATTGCCGCACAACAGAGAAAATGGAATTATTTGAGGGGAAAAAATAATGCCTTCTTACCGTTCAAGAATATCGACACATGGGCGCAATATGGCAGGGGCTCGCGGTCTTTGGCGTGCGACAGGGATGAAAGAGACTGATTTTGGTAAACCTATCATTGCTATTGCTAATTCTTTTACGCAATTTGTACCAGGACATGTTCATCTAAAAGATCTTGGACAATTTGTAGCACAACAGATAGCAATTTCTGGTGGTGTCTCGAAGGAGTTTAATACCATTGCTTTAGATGATGGAATTGCGATGGGGCATGATGGAATGCTTTATTCTTTGCCTTCACGTGAAATCATTGCTGATTCTGTTGAATATATGGTCAACGCCCACTGTGCTGATGCACTTGTCTGTATTTCCAATTGTGACAAAATCACGCCTGGTATGTTAATGGCTGCTTTACGCTTGAATATTCCAACAATTTTTGTTTCAGGTGGTCCTATGGAAGCTGGTAAGATTAAATGGAAAGGTCAAGATCTTACCGTTGATTTGGTTGATGCTATGGTTGCTGCGGCTTCCAAAGATAATTCAGAAGAAGAAATTGCTGAAATGGAGCGTGCTGCTTGTCCGACATGTGGTTCTTGTTCAGGAATGTTTACTGCCAATTCCATGAATTGTTTAACTGAAGCATTAGGGCTTTCTCTTCCTGGTAACGGCTCAATATTAGCGACGCATAGAGATAGACGGCTTCTTTTTGAAGAAGCAGGGCGACAGATTGTTACATTAGTTAAACGCTATTATGAACAAGGTGATGAGACAGTTCTGCCGCGCTCGATTGCTTCACGTAAGGCTTTTGAAAATGCCATGGCTGTAGACATTGCTATGGGGGGATCAACCAATACTGTTTTACATCTTTTGGCAGCTGCGCAAGAAGGTGAGGTGGATTTTACCATGACGGATATTGATCATCTTTCACGCCGCGTTCCTGTTTTGTGTAAGGTTGCTCCTTCTGTTGCAAATGTGCATATGGAAGATGTTCACCGCGCTGGTGGTATTATGGCCCTTTTGGGGGAATTAGATGCAGCCGGACTGGTTGATACGTCTACTTATACAGTTCACGCAAGAACAATGAAAGAAGCTCTTTACCACTGGGATATAAAGCAAACAAATGAATCAACGGTTCATGAATTTTATCGTGCGGCTCCAGGGGGTATTCCAACACAAACAGCATTTAGTCAATTTTGTCGCTATGCAACTCTTGATCTTGATCGTGAAAAAGGTGTGATTCGTAATAGAGAACATGCTTATTCGCAAGATGGAGGATTAGCGGTTCTTTATGGGAATCTTGCCAGAGATGGTTGTATTGTGAAAACAGCAGGCGTGGATCAGTCAATTTTAACTTTTAAAGGTTCAGCAAGAATTTTTGAAAGCCAAGATTCAGCTGTTTCAGCAATTTTAAATGATAAAATTCAATCAGGTGATATTGTTTTAATCCGTTATGAAGGGCCACGCGGTGGACCTGGAATGCAAGAAATGCTCTATCCAACGAGTTGTCTCAAATCGAAAGGACTGGGCAAGGCTTGTGCACTTATAACAGATGGACGTTTTTCAGGGGGAACTTCAGGACTCTCGATAGGACATATCTCACCAGAGGCTGCAGAGGGGGGAGAAATTGCTTTGGTAGAAGAGGGGGATATCATAGAAATTGATATTCCTAATCGTACTATTCATATGCTGGTCGATGACACTGAGATAAAACATCGTCGTGCTAAAATGGAAGCAAAAGGAAAAGCAGCTTGGCAACCCGTTGAGAAGCGTGAGCGTAAAGTCTCAAAGGCTCTTAAAGCTTATGCAGCGATGACAACTTCTGCTGCTAAAGGGGCGGTTCGCAGTATATGATTGTATGAAAAACCTTATTTATGGAAAATGAAGAGAGTTGTAGGTATTTTTCGTAATATGACAAGACATTGATTTATAATGATAAGTTATCATTTTCCAACTTGGATCACAACTCCGAATATCGTGATATTTTCTTATCACAAATCCTCTTATATTGAATCAATTAAGATTACTTGCTTACACGTCAAAAGCGGGGCTAGCGTGTGGGTAAAACTGGACAAGAAAGGAGTAAAAATACCTCTTATGAATGCTCTCAAAGGCAAGAGTAGTGGCAATATTGAAGGCTGGCAAAGTAAATTCTGGTGTCGGCTTGCTCCTCCACAAGCGTAAAGATGACGGTACTTAATGGCTTTATCATTATACCATTTATGGTCGGCTCTGTGAAACTGGCTTTTGTGCCTTAAGAAATGTTTCTTTAAAAAAGCACGTGCATGTGCAATTGGGTGGCGTTCTGTTTTACATAAAGGTCGTGACTTTATGTAAAAACGAGAGAAAAAAAGTGTAAAGCAATGCGCAATCGCCATTCTTTAAAGGACATTGCTTGAGATACTTTTAAAAGTCGAAAGCAGAATTAAAAATTGATTATTTTACATGTTCTAGAAGAATATTGAAAGTCAGAGTGTATCAAAATGACAAGTGTTGTTCTAATGATTATGGGCGCTAAAAATTGCTTTTTTGTATAAAAATAATTAGCTTACAGAAAGTATGGTACAATTTCTTTCTCGGTCTCTACTTTATTGTTCTTTAAGAGACATTGTGTGAAAGCAATGATTATACAGTGAAGAGGTCGATAGCGTTAGAATGATCAAGGGAAGAATGCCTTCTTTAATTTTTTATAAGGGATTTAGCTTTTTTCCAGTTGCTTGAGGCGATAAAGTTCTTCTAAAGCCTGTTTAGGGGAAAGTTCATCAGGGTGAATAGTTGCTAAAGCCTCATGAAGCGCGCAATGTTCTTGTGTTTTTGCATTTACAGGAGATATTTCTTTAAGGGAAAAAAGCGGTAAATCATCAATGAGTTTATGTCCTTTTCCAGCCATTTCACCTTGTTCTAATTGGTGTAGAACATCTGTAGCCCGAGCAATAACTGCTGGCGGAAGTCCAGCAAGTTTTGCAACTTGTACGCCGTAGGATCGGTCTGCAGCTCCTAGTGTGACTTCATGAAGAAAAACCACCTCACCATCCCAATTTTTAACTTTCATTGTTACATTATGAAGGCGGTTAAGCTTTTCTGTCAGTGCTGTCATTTCATGAAAATGGGTAGCAAGAATAGCACGACAGCGATTCACTTCATGCAGATATTCCACAGCTGCCCAAGCAATGGAAAGTCCATCAAAGGTTGATGTTCCTCGTCCAATTTCATCAAGAATAACAAGGGATTTGTGACTAGCGTGATTAAGAATTGTTGCTGTTTCCACCATTTCCATCATGAAGGTTGAGCGCCCTCTTGCAAGATCATCGGAAGCACCAACACGACTAAAGAGGCGATCAACGACGCCAATATGTGCGCAAGTTGCCGGAACAAAGGATCCCATTTGCGCCATAATAGTAATAAGCGCATTTTGTCGCAAAAAAGTGGATTTTCCTCCCATATTTGGACCTGTCAAAAGCCAAATTGCTGGATATTGATGATTTTCTTCTACAGAGAGATCACAATTATTGGCAACAAAGGGTTCCGCTGCTTGTTTGCGCAGTGCTTGTTCTACGACAGGATGACGTCCTGCGGTGATATGAAAGGTAAGAGAATGATCAATTTTAGGGCGACAATATCCTTGTTCTTCGGCCAGATGTGCTAAGGCAACAGATACATCCAAGACAGCAAGTGCTTCAGCTGCTTTACGAATGAAATCAATCTGCTCAGTCATTTCATGCACAAGAGTCTCAAAAATTTCTAGTTCAAGTGTCAGTGCGTGGTGAGCGGCATGGGCAATACGGCTTTCAAGGTCAGCAAGCTCTGTTGTGGTAAAGCGCATAGCATTCGCCATTGTTTGCCGATGAATAAAACGTGCTTTGGCTTGAGGACTATTGGTGAGTGCGGTTGCTTGCACATTGGTGACTTCAATGAAGTAGCCTAGAATATTATTATGCTTGATTTTAAGAGTCTTAATATCTGTTTCTTGGGCATATTGTGTTTGAAGTTCGGCAATAAAACGGCGTGATTCATCACGGAGAGCACGCATTTCATCAAGCTCTTTATGATATTGAGGACGAACAAAACCACCATCACGTTTAAGTAGAGGAAGGTCATCTGCTAATGCTCGTTCTAAATGATCATGTAAGGCAATCGGCAAATCTAAGAAAACTTGTTGTACATCACTGATTTCTTGGGGAAGCAATTGATCATGAAAAAGCTGGTTAATTTCACGAATAATTTCAAAACCACGCTTGATTGCAGCCATATCACGGGGGCCTCCTCGACCAAGCACCAAACGTGACACTGCGCGGGGCATATCTGGCCCCCCTTTCAAAATAAGCTTTATAGCTTCTGCAAGCGAGGTGTTTCGTAAAAAAAAGGCAACAGAATCGAGACGATGATCAATAGCCGAGGGTGTGGTGAGGGGCGCTATAAGACGATCGACAAGAAGACGTGATCCCCCTCCCGTTACTGTGCGATCAATAGCTTTTAATAAGCTTCCATCACGTTGTCCTGAAGTGGTTCGGACAAGCTCAAGACTAAGTCTGGTTGCAGCATCAATGAAAAGGGTAGCACTTTCATTTTGACGTTCAGGACGCATCAGAGGAGGGCGATGCGTGATTTGTGTTTTTTCGATATAACGAATAGCAGCAGCGATTGCAGAGAGTTCAGGGCGAGAATAATCGGCAACCCCTTCAAGGGTTGAGAGTTTAAAATAACCGCAGATATCGCGCTCAGCAGTGACGGTGTCAAAGAGACTAGCAGGTTGAGGCAAAACAATGCGATCAAGAACATGAAAAAGTGATTTGTGGGATTTGTCATGGAAAAAAGAGTCAGCGACAATAATTTCTTGAGGATCTACGCGCATAATGTCTGCCAGAAGTTTTTCATGACGACTTTCTGTTACACGAAATATGCCTGTTGAGATATCAATCCAAGAAAGAGCAAAATCCTCTCCGTCGCTGGTTTTGATGCGGGCAAGTGTCATCAGATAATTTGCGCGGGTTGGATCAAGAAGTTTTTCTTCGGTAAGAGTTCCAGGTGTAACAAGGCGAACGACATCACGTCGAACAACCGATTTTGATCCACGCTTTTTAGCTTCTGCAGGATCTTCTGTTTGTTCACAAACGGCAACGCGATAACCGCAAGCAATGAGTTTTTGCAAATAATCATCAGCAGCATGAACGGGAACCCCGCACATAGGAATATCTTCACCCAAATGTTTACCACGTGTTGTGAGTGTGATTCCTAAAGCTTGAGCAGCTTCAACTGCATCATTAAAAAATAATTCATAGAAATCACCCATGCGGTAAAAAAGAAGAGAATCGCTATTGACGGCTTTGATTTCTATATATTGCTCCATCATAGGTGTAAGACGTTGTTGATGGAGAGCGGATGAGGAAGCAGACTGAGGAATTAAATTATTTTTATGGTTAGTTTTCTTATCCATGTTTACGAGTCTGTCTCCTTCAAGTGAGGCTTTGATATCCTTTTTTGTTTACTTCAGTAATACTTATCTTCATTATCTCTGAATTGAAACGTGTAATCAGGTTTGTTAAAGCAAACATAGCGATTTCTCATATATGAATCAAATTTTAAAATCGGGCAATTACACGTATCGTAGAGCAAAATTGACACTGTTTTGGAGATAATTGAGTGAAATGAAAAAACAAAATCAAAAAATACCTCAAACAATTTATAGTGTTAGTGAGCGAGAAGCTCTTGATTTTCATAGTTGCGGTCGACCTGGAAAGCTTGAAATTATTGCAACAAAGTCTATGGCAACACAGCATGATTTAGCACTTGCTTATTCACCAGGTGTTGCCGTTCCAGTTAAAGCAATTGCTCAAAATCCAGCGTTGGCTTATGAGTATACAACAAAGGGAAATCTTGTGGCTGTTATATCAAATGGAACAGCTATTTTAGGTTTGGGCAATTTAGGTGCGCTTGCATCTAAGCCGGTAATGGAAGGCAAAGCAGTGCTTTTTAAGCGCTTTGCAGATATCGATTCCATTGATTTAGAAATTGATACAAACGATCCAGAAAATTTTATTAATTTAGTGCGTCATTTGGAGCCTTCTTTTGGTGGCATCAATCTTGAAGACATTAAAGCACCAGAATGTTTTATGATTGAGAGTCGCTTACGCGAAGTCATGAATATTCCTGTTTTTCATGACGATCAACATGGTACAGCAATTATTGTGGCTGCTGGCGTACTGAATGCTCTGTATTTAACAGGACGTGATATGCAAAATACGAAGTTAGTCTGTAATGGTGCTGGCTCTGCTGGCATTGCTTGTATTGAATTGATTAAAGCAATGGGATTTCGATCTGAAAATATCATACTCTGCGATACGAAGGGTGTTGTCTATGAAGGGCGCAAGGAGGGAATGAATCAGTGGAAAGCCGCCCATGCTCTTCGGACCGATAAACGCACACTTGCCGAAGCAATGGAAGGCGCTGATATGTTTTTTGGGGTTTCTGCTAAAGGTGCAATTACTCCTGAGATGGTCAAATCAATGGCATCACAGCCAATTATTTTTGCTATGGCCAATCCCGATCCAGAAATTACACCAGAAGAAATTATGCAAGTGCGTAATGATGCCATTGTGGCAACAGGTCGTTCGGATTATCCAAACCAGATTAACAATGTTCTTTGTTTTCCCTATATCTTTCGTGGTGCACTTGATGTACGGGCGACGGTTATTAATGATGATATGAAAATTGCTGCTGCAAAAGCTCTAGCGCAGTTGGCTCATGAAGAGGTTCCTGACAGTGTTGTGGAAGCTTATCGTGGAAAGCGATTAAAATTCGGACCAGATTACATCATTCCCGTTCCTTTTGATCCACGTTTATTCACGGTCGTTTCAATAGCGGTGGCAAAAGCAGCAATGGAAAGCGGTGTTGCGCAAAAACATATTGATGATTTAGAGACTTATGAACGTGATTTGAGTGCAAGACGTGACCCCATTTCTTCCATGATGCGTGGAGTTTATAACCATGTTCGCCAAGCACCAAAAAAGATTGTCTTTGCAGAGGGAGAAGAAGAGCAAGTCATGCGGGCGGCTGTTTCCTATGTTCATCAAAAACTTGGACAAGCAATTTTGATTGGTCGTGAAGAACAGGTGAGAGAAACTGCTGCTATTGCCGGTATTGACCTTGAGCGTGAAGGTATTTCACTTATGAATGCTAAGCTCTCTTGTCGTACAGATGCTTATGCGAATTACCTTTATAAAAAGATGCAGCGTCAAGGCTGGCTATTACGTGATTGTCATCATCGTATTAATAATGATCGCAATTATTTTGCTGCTTGTATGGTGGCATTAGGGGAAGCTGATGCAATGGTTACAGGGGTAACACGTAATTATGAAACAGCATTGATCGATATACGTCGTGTTATTGATGAAAAACCAAAAGAACGGTTAATTGGTATCTCGATGGCTATTTGCCGTGGGCGAACTGTGTTTATTGCAGATACAGCTGTTTACGAGGATCCTAACGCGGAAGAACTTGCTGATATAGCAGAACAAACAGCTTCTTTTGTTCATGGATTTGGATATCAACCAAGGGTGGCATTTTTAGCATTTTCTACTTTTGGTTATATGAAAGGAAAGGTTACGCAGCATATTCAGGATGCTGTTCATATTTTACATGAACGTGGAGTTGATTTTGAATTTGATGGAGAAATGAGTGCTGATGTAGCACTTAATTTGAAATTGATGCAACAATATCCTTTTATGGGATTAACAGAACCAGCTAATATTTTAATAATGCCTGACTATCATACCTCTTCCATTGCGAGCAAAATGTTGCAAGAGCTTGGTGAAGCAACCATTATTGGTCCCATTTTGATTGGATTGGAAAAGTCTGTTCAAATTATACCGTTTAGTGGAAATGATACGGATATCGTTAATATTGCAATGTTAGCAGCGTATCATGCAAAAAAGTTGTAAAAAAAGGCCCTGATATTTCAGGGCCTTTTTTATAATAAAAAACAAATTTTTAAGATGGTTGTACCTGACTCTGATTGTCGTTTTGTTCTTCAGCAAGACGTTTTTGAAACAATGCTGCAAAGTCAATTGGATCAATCCACAAAGGTGGAAAACCACCGTTTTGGGTAGCATTAGATATGATTTGCCGCGCAAATGGAAACAAAAGACGAGGACATTCAATAAAAACAAGAGGCATAACATGCTCTTGTGGAATGTTTTTAATATGAAAAACACCACCATAAATGAGTTCTACATGAAACAGTGTTTCAGCGTCGTCACTGGCCTTGACGGAGAGTGACAAAACGACATCATAGTTATCATCACCAATTGGATTCGCGTTGACATTAATATTGATATCGATTTGTGGTGACTTTTCACGCGGACGCAGTGAACGGGGAGCACTTGGATTCTCGAATGAGAAATCTTTTAAATATTGAGTTAACACAGCAAAAACTGGCTCTCCACCACTGTTGTTCATTTCACCTTCAGCCATAATACAAACCTTCTCAGTTATTATATGTATATATTTCTATTTTAGATCTACGAATTAAGCTGGTTATCACGCCTTGCAAAAGGTTGCAAGAAACGCTACTCTTGTCTTGATTATTTTTTAAATTGGCTACAGATTTTAGGGGCATTTTAATGATTATCATCATTTTTACGCCATGGAGATTCTGTAGTATAATGAACTTTGTAGTCTTCTGCATTAAGATCAATAATTTTTTCAGAATCATTTTGAGTGTTGGTTTTATTTTTAAATGATGAAAGGAAATGCCAAATAAGAGAACGAATTGGCTTAATAAGGATTAATATTCCCAAAATGTCGCTTACAAATCCAGGAAGAATAAGCAAAATTGCGCCCACAATAACGAAGGCATCGTTGATAATATTGTTTTCCAGTCTATGTCCTTGAATAAGTTCATGTTGTATATTTTTTAAAAGACTAACTCCTTGAATTCTCAATAAAATACTTCCAGCTATTGTTGTGAGAACAACCAAACTCAGAGTTGCTGGAATGCCAATTTCTTTCCCTACAAAAATAAAGCCAGCAATTTCGATTAATAGAGCGATAAGGAAGATAATGATAAAAAAGCGAAGATTTATAGGGTAAGACTTTATCAAATGAAAATTTCCTTATAGGGTAGTTTAGGGTAGAAGATTATAAGAGCTATCCTTTTAAACATACGCGAATAAAGGTTATAAAAGTATATAAGAAGCTATAAAAATATTTGAATCGTAGATTCCTTATTTTACATATTTATTGATAAATGGTATTGACTGCAATGTTTATTACAGATCATCTAAGGTTTGGAGATTGACAGCCCCCATGGAATTTGACGTTATACTTGTCATAGCTCTTGTTATTATGGTTATCGTTTTTGTGCAACTGCGTAATGTATTAGGAAAACGGATTGGTTTTGAAAAGCCTCCCTTTGATCCTTATACGCGTTGTTCTAAAAAACAAACTGATGTAGAAACGGCCGATAATATTGTTTCGTTCCCTCATCAGGATAATTCGCAAAAGAATGATTTTAGCGAAATTGATGCTATTTCGCCAGAAGGCAGTGCACTGAATGAAAGTTTGCGAGCGCTTCGCAAAATTGATTCTCATTTTTCTCCTCAATTTTTTATCGAAGGTGCTCAAGTTGCTTATGAAATGATTGTCACGGCTTTTGCTAGAGGTGATAGAGATCAACTTAAAAAATTACTTTCTCAAAATGTTTTTGAAAGTTTTTGTGCTGCTATTGAGCAACGTGAAAACAATAATGAAAAAGTTCAGTTTACTTTTGTTGGAATTAATAAAATAGAGTTTGTTTCAGCAGCAATACAAGATAGGGATGAATTTGTAACGGTGCGGATTATCAGTGAGATGATTTCTGTAACCTACAATGAGCAAGGAGAGCGTATAGATGGTGATTCTGATACTATAGTAGAAATTAGAGATGTTTGGACTTTTGTTCGCAACAGCCTATCGTCAGATCCAAATTGGAAACTTTTTGCAACAGAAGATGAAAATTAAGCTCTTTTTTCCATAAGATCATAATAAATAAGCTCAGTAAGAGATTGACGATTGAAATGTCTATGGATGAAGGGAGACGCAAAAAGGAATTATTGACTCCACAAGATCATCTTTTATGGGAGAGGGTGTGCCGTACAATAACACCACTTCATGATAAGATCCATTCTTCTCTTACAAAAGATGCGGCAAGTGTTAGTAATGAAAAACAGTGCGTAACACCGAAATTTCCATTATCTCAAGAAAATAAACAGAAACAAACAATTATTAAAATAAAAAAGGAAACGGTTGCACAAGCACATAAGATTCATTTTTTTGATCGTGTTACATATCGCAAGATTGCCAAAGGTCATTATCCTATAGAAGCGCGTCTTGATCTTCATGGCTGTATGCAGGAAGAAGCTTATTTTTTCTTAAAAAAATTTTTACAATTATCTCAGCTGAATGGATTACGTTATGTGCTTGTGATTACAGGAAAAGGCCGATCACCTGGAAGTGAAGGTGCTTTATATAAGTTTGTTCCTCACTGGTTATCAACACCAACTTTCCGATATTATGTTCATGCCTTTGAGCAGGCGGCTCGCCAACATGGTGGTGGAGGTGCGCTTTATATCTGGCTGCGTCGTTTTGCCCCAAATAAAGGGCATGATGTTATTTGAATTATTTTAGGCTTAATCTTTCTTTGTCCATTATGGTATTTTACAAGTTATATTCTCTTGGCAGTAATCTGGAAGCGTAAAATTTAATTCTGAGTTTCGCATCATTGTGGCCGATTTTTATAAACAATAATTTTATTTAAGCAAATTTATAAAGAAACAACTAGTATAAATTCAAAAAATATTCGGAGAATAACGACCTGTATAAAGAATATCCAAAATTCTACAAAATTTTTAAAAGATTCTTACTCTCTTCAAGAGTTAAATATTTATTTGTTGTCTTTATTTTTTATGCTTTAGGTTAGCATAGCAGCATATTGGGATTGATAGATGTTATCGATGATTTTTGATAAAAGAGCATAAAATATTTTATCTTTACTTTTGATTTGGGACAGATAGGGTAAAGAAGTTTTTTCACTCTCACTCTGTATGTTTATCAATCAACAAAACAGAACCATCATTATATTTACAATCTCCATTCTATACCTGTTTTTGTATTCAACTGTTTCATATTGATTGAATCTGAAAGTGATAATTTACTATTAAAAATCAATATATTCATAATTTAAAAAGTGAATTCTTTTTGTAAGAAATATATGGCATGAGCAAATCTTTGAAAAGATATATGATTGTTTCGGTAAGGAAGAAGCGGTATCTCTTTCAGAGAATAAGATACAAAAAGGATTGCAAAGGTTGATATGAGTTGTCTCTAAATTTCAGTTGCGTAATGAAAACAATTTTAGTGACAGTAAGAATTTTCTTATTTTTAAGAAATATTTATTAGTTTTTTTCTTCAGAAAATTCTTTCAGTTTAAAACGATAAGTTGTTGAGCAAAATTCACATGTGACGGAGATATATTGATTTTTAACCATTTCATTTCGTTCATCAGGGGGGAATCCTTCGAGCATTCCTTTAATTTTGTTACGCGAACAAGAGCATTGGTCCACAACAGAAAACGGATTAAAAACTCTGACACCGTATTCATGGAAAAGACGGAATAATAACCGCTTACTGCCAATTTGGGGATCTGTCAATTCTGCACGTTCAATAGTTGCTGTGAGCGCTTTAGCTTCTTGCCATTGGTTCTCAAGTTGTACATGGGGATGCGTTTCTTCTTGTTTTTGACCTAGATCTTCTATTTTAGAGTGGGATGATGCTTTGGGTAAGAATTGGGTCAAAAGCCCTCCTGCTCGCCAGTTTTTCTGTGTTTTTCCCTGTTGGTTTCGATTGACCAGTATAGCGACTGCCAAACGGATATCGGTGGGAATTTGTTCTGATTGATCAAAATAAATACGAGAAGCTTCTTGTAAGTTTGTTCCCTCTAATGCAACGATACCCTGATAGGGTTGTGTATGAGAGCCTTGGTAGATGGTGAAGGCTAAAGTGCCTTTTCCAAGAAGGATTTCTGAAGATATTTTCTCATTGGCTATCACTTGTTTTAACTGTTCTTTATCAAAACGTGCATAACCACGCAGATGAGAGGGAGGAGAGAAATCGCATACTAACATATTAACTGGCCCACTGGAATGGGTCTGTAAAATAAATTTTCCCTTAAGTTTTAGGGAAGTTCCAAGTAGAACGGTCAAAACTAAAGCCTCTGCGAGAAGATAAGAAACCGGTTCAGGATATTGATGTCTTGTAAGAATAGAATTTAAAGTTTCACCAAGTTGGACAGCGCGCCCACGAATATCCAGTTCTTCTACTTGAAAGGGAATAACAGTATTATCTTCTTTCAAGTGGATATTGTTGAAAGAAGATTCATCTGTGGTTTGTTCGTGCATATCTTTGCCTTTTATATGATCCATTTTGACTGGCTATTGTGAAGAGAAAAATGCATCTTGTAAACACCATGCAAGAATTGCTTTTTGGGCATGGAGTCGGTTTTCAGCTTCGTCAAAAACAACGGAATGCGCTCCATCTATCACAGCATCGACAACTTCTTCACCACGATGAGCAGGAAGGCAATGCATGAAAAGAGCATTGGGTTTGGCTAATTTCATCAAAGCCTCATTGACTTGATAGGGTTGAAAAATAGCATGACTGCGAGCACGAAATTCTTGTCCCATGGAAAACCATGTATCGGTAATAATACAATCGGCATCTTTAGCCGCCATTTGGGGATTGTGGGTCAGTGTGATATGAGCTCCTCGTTCACGAGCCCAGAGTACAAATTTTTCTTGTGGCTCACTATCTTTCGGAGTAGCAATACGCAAATGAAAGTTAAAAAGAGCGGCTGCTTCGATCAAGGAATGAAGCACATTATTGCCATCTCCCATCCACGCAAATATTTTGCTTTCAATGGGGCCACGATGTTCTTCATAGGTCATGATATCAGCTAAAATTTGACAAGGATGTGTATCATCTGTAAGGGCATTAATAACAGGAATTTGTGCATATTGCGCCAATTCAAGCATTCGGTTATGCGTTGTTGTTCGTAATGTAACGATATCCACAAAACGCGATAAAACACGTGCTGTATCAGCTATGGTCTCACAATGACCAAGTTGCATTTCTGATCCCGTTAACATGATTGTATCTCCCCCAAGCTGGCGCATACTGATATCAAATGAAATACGGGTTCGTGTAGATGGTTTTTCAAAAATCATTGCCAGTGTTTTACCAACAAAAGGTTTTGAACCTTTCCCAGCTTTGAAAGAGGCTTTAAGACTTTTCGCATAATCGATAAGAGCACGTGCTGTTTGTGGGGTTAAAGCGGATAAGTCGGTAAAGTGATGAAGCGCATTTGTCATGTTTATGATACTTGCCTTTTTTGTTTGTTTACGAAAGATAAGAAATTGCTTTTTCAATACGACGCAAGCTTTCATCGACTTCTTCTTCCGTAATGATAAGAGGAGGCAACAAGCGCACTACGTTATTGTTGGCACTAGTACATAGAACATATTCCTTTTCTAAGGCATTCACGACAACATTTGCGGGAACGACACATTGAATGCCTATCATAAGGCCTACTCCCTGAATTGCACAGATAATATGAGGATAGATATTGAGAATTCTCGAAAGTCCACTTTTAAATTTATCGCCCATGTTCTGAACACGGTGGAGAAAGCTTGGTTCTAATATAATA
This sequence comes from Bartonella pachyuromydis, assembly GCF_039543065.1. Taxonomy (NCBI): domain Bacteria; kingdom Pseudomonadati; phylum Pseudomonadota; class Alphaproteobacteria; order Hyphomicrobiales; family Bartonellaceae; genus Bartonella; species Bartonella pachyuromydis. The sequence continues at coordinate 378,533 of NZ_BAABJA010000001.1, forward strand.
TCAAGAACACTATTGCCTACCGCCATTCCAAGAAGATTTCCTCCAAAGGTTGAACCATGGGTCCCTAGTGTCATACTTTTTGCAGCTTTCTCTGTTGCAAGACAAGCTCCCAACGGAAAACCACCCCCAAGTCCTTTTGCGAGGGTAAGAATATCAGGTGTGATATCGCTCCATTGATAAGCAAAAAGCTTTCCTGTTCGTCCAATACCCGTTTGGACTTCATCTAAAATCAATAACAAATTATGATCATCACATATTTTGCGCAGAAATCTTAAATAGTCGTGAGGAACCGTTCGTATTCCTCCTTCACCTTGGATAGGTTCAATAAGAATAGCCGCAGTATTTTTATTGATGGCATTTCGTAAAGCTTTTTCATCACAGAAGGGAACCTGAATAAAACCATCAACTTTTGGTCCAAAGCCTTCAAGATATTTTTTGTTTCCAGTAGCAGCAAGCGTTGCAAGTGTGCGTCCGTGAAATGCATCTTCAAAAGTAATAATTTCAACGCGTGTTGGATGGCCAGATGCATAATGATAATGACGAGCTGTTTTGAATGCGCACTCTAGTGCTTCAGCACCAGAATTACAGAAAAAAACCTTTTCAGCAAAGCTGTTTGCACAAAGCCGTGCAGCAAATTCCTCTTGTTCAGGTGATTGAAAAAGATTGGAAATGTGCCAAAGTTTTTCAGCTTGTCTTTTGAGGGTATCAACCAGCTTTGGATGTGTATATCCTAATGCATTAACAGCAATACCAGCTGTCAAGTCAAGATAACGCTCTCCTTTATCGGAAATAAGCCAGATACCACTGCCTTGTTTAAAATGTAGATTACGTCGAGCAAAACACGTATAAAGTGGCTGTAGAGCAGTAGTGCTCATTATCATTTCCTTTTGTGTTATAAATTTTACTATATAATAAACAAAACAATGCGATAAATAAAGCGGTGTTCTACCTTTAGATGCAATAGTAATTATCATTTCATGACATAATCCATTATTACACCCATGTGATAGGTCTTTACAGAAATGGATAAAAAGTCAATAAAGGTTCTGCAATAAGCATTGGTAGGGGCAAATCCTAAACAAATACGATAGTTTGGTCTATACTTGATTTGCAAGTTGGGGAAAACATTCTAAATAAACTCTTCAAGAGGGAAAGACTCTTGTCAGAGAGTCTGTGCATATTGTAGTTTAAATCAGCAAGTAAGGTTGTGTTAAGGTTTTAAGTTCCATAAGTTGGGTGAAATTGTTATGCTTAGGGTGGGTAATTTTTTTTCATTCGATTCATTGGAGACATTATTTGAATGTTTGAAGATGCAAAGGGGAGCATCTCATTGAGGTAATCAGAATGGAGTGCTGATATGGGTTGGACAGATGAACGCGTTGAACTTCTTAAAAAGTTCTGGAGTGAGGGGTTGAGTGCAAGTCAAATTGCCGCCCAGTTAGGTGGGGTCAGCAGGAATGCGGTGATTGGTAAAGTGCATCGGTTAAAGTTACCGGGACGTGGTAAAACAGCACAAGGGAGTGTGCGTGCACAAAAAACACCTGCTAGTCCATCATCTCCGCGTATGCGTCGCGCACCAGCGACAGTATTACCAACGAGCGCTACGTCTTGCAGCGTTGGAGCAACAACTTTAAAGGTAGAGTTTGTAGCCGAGGATGTAAAAGAGCCCGATGTGCCTGAAAAACCGAATGTCGTTGTACCTATATCACGCCATCTTAATCTTTTGCAATTGAGTGAGAATACATGTAGATGGCCTGTTGGGGATCCTTTATCATCAGATTTTCATTTTTGTGGTGCTGATTCCGGTGAAAATAGTCCCTACTGTGCTTTTCATGCTAAAATAGCATTTCAGCCAGTATCTGAAAGACGGCGGATAAGAATATAATAATTTGAATGTAGCGTATATTGGCTTTTCTATTTTATCATTAAGATAGAGTTTTCCATGAGAGAGGAGTTTGTGAGGGTAGGCTTTTGCTGAAAAGAGAAGTTTTTTCTATTTTCACTAGCTTTTATTTCAATTTAGCTTTACACTTTTCTAAAGTGTCTACAGTATTTATTCAGTTACGTAATTAGTCTTAAAGAACTCATTTTTTAGTTATTCTATTTTACCCATCCCTAATATACAGCTACTTTTGCATTAAGCCCCACAAGAATGCAAAGGGCGTTTTCTTGAGTATTTTATCCATCGATCACTTTTTACTATAACATGTGATCAAGTTTTTAAGGATCTATCATAAAAGCGAGAGATAAAAAATTTAAACCCTATTCTCATTCTTCAATATGGGAAAGTAACGCTTTATCTTTATGCATTAATGTATTGTTGTTTGGGGTATTTTCTTGCATGATGGCCTTTTCAATTTTGGGTAGGATTTTGTTTTGATAAATTTGCCATGTTAAGGGACCTGCATGTTTGGCAATAATAATGCAGTCTTTATTCAAAAGGAAGGTTTCTGGTGCTCCATATACTCCCCAATTAATGGCTGTATATCCTGAAGCATCAAAGCCAATTACTTTAAAAGGATTCCCAAAACGATTCAGAAAGCGCTGAGCATTTTCTTTATTATCCTTATAATTAATGCCAATAAGATCAAAACGTTTATCTTGTGCAATTTTCATCAAAAACGGATGTTCTTTACGACAAAATGAGCACCAAGATCCCCAAAAATTGACCAATGTTATACGTCCTTTAAATTGGTCTGAATGGAGGAGATGATTTTCATTGTCAAGAAGGGGAAGATTTATTTGGGGGGCAGATTTTTCAACATAGCTGTTTGGTAGAAGAGAAGTATCATTGGGATATCTTCTCCCTATAAGATAGAAGAAAAGCACAATGAGAAGAGAAAAAAACACAAATGGCCCCAAAAGACCAAAAATGATAGATAAAGATGTGTTTTTTTTAATTTTTTGAGAGGTATTTTTCATTATGTTTTTCCTTCAAAAACAGTTCTTTTTTATTCAACTGTTGTAGAATTTTTTTTTGATAGAGAGCTTTGCAAAGGATATGTCCAATAAAGCAGAGAAGGAAGATTGCGGAAAGCACGTAACTTAAAATAACAATTTGCTTGTGGTGAAGAGTACCAAGAAACCAGTCAATTTGCTGAGAGAGATTTCCCAAAAGTCCGCTATGAATACTATTAAAATCAGGCATAATAAAGATTCCTAATGTTGTGCATGACGGGCTTTTTTTCTCTGAAGTAGCTGGATATGACGACTGTTGATTTCGTTGCGCATAGCTATCAAATAGAGCAAAATAAACAGAAAGCTAAAACAAAAGAGCATCGTAATAAGGGGCAATAACATAGCAGGTTCGATTGTTGGTCCTCCTGAACGTAATAGTGATGCCGACTGATGGAGTGTATTCCACCAATTAACGGAAAATTTGATAATGGGAATATTTACAAGTCCAACGAGTGTGAGAATTGCTGTTGCGCGTGCAGCTTTTTCTTGATTATGAAAAGCACGAGCAAGCATGATGATGGCAAGATAGATAAAAAATAAGATTAAAACCGATGTGAGTCGTGCATCCCATACCCACCATGTTCCCCATGTAGGGCGTCCCCAAAGTGCGCCTGTCATCAGGGCCAAAGCTGTAAAGACTGCTCCAATAGGCGCACCACATTTAAGTGCCACATCAGCAAGATGATATCTCCAAATCAGATTCCCTAAAGCAGCAGCGCTTATGATAACATAACAAAATGTAGAGAGCCACGCGAAGGGTACATGAATATACATAATCTTGACAGTAATGCCTTGCTGATAGTCATCAGGAGAATGCATAATCAGAATAAGTCCTAGGATAAGAAGGCCCAATGTCACACTGGTTAACCAAGGTAAAACAACACTGCTTATTTTCATAAAACGGGTTAAACTTACTGGGAGTGTCCCCATTTTATGTCTGTGAGATATTTCATTCATGGAATTTATAATAGGCAGAGTTTTGCTGTGCGGCAATTATCTTTTACTCTTCTGATAAAAGCTTGAGCGTTATAGCTGTGACAACAGAACTAAAAAGACTCAAAAGAAGTGAGAAAGCGATAAGAAGAGTCAAGGAACTCAGAAAAGAGATATTTGGATTTGTTGGAGCTGTAGCAGCTGAAACGCCAAAAATCATAATGGGAATGATCCATGGTAAAATAATGATAAAAATAAGAAGAGAGCTATGTAACAATGACGTTGCAAGGGCAGCTCCTATAGCGCCAATAAAAATAATAGCAGGTGTTCCACATAAGAGAGTGAGTATTGTTGTAAAAGTTGTTACAGTATCGAGATGGAGCATGAATGCTAAAATTGGTGTAATAAAAATAAGCGGAAGCATTGTTCCTACCCAATGGGCGAGGCATTTGGTAAATACCATCAGTGTAAAACTTTGTCTTTGTCCAGAAAGAATGAATTGATCAAGACTTCCATCATTATGATCGGTTTGAAAAATTTTATTGAGATTGAGAAGTCCTGCGAGAAGAGCTCCAAACCATAATATGCCAGGACCTATTTGTGTAAGTATTTTAGGATCTGGTCCAATGGCGAAAGGGGTTATGATAATAACAGCGATGAAAAACAACAGCCCTTTTAATGAAGAGGTTTGTGGTGCTAAGGTTAATTTAAGATCACGCCAGAACAGTGCTTTCATTCTTTTTTTTCTTGGGGAGGTAAGAATTTTTCCAGAACAATGTTATGGTTTTCTGGAATGCCGAGAGGATTATGTGTTGCAGCGATAATCATACCTCCTTGGTCTAGATGACATTGAAAAATATGACCAAGAAGAGTTTGAGCATAGCTGTCAATTCCAGATATTGGTTCATCTAAAATCCAAATAGGACGATAGGAGAGCAAAAGGCGGGCAATAGCCACCCGTCTTTTTTGCCCAGTTGACAAAATATGAAAGGGTAAGTTTTCAAGATCAGAAAGACCGATATCGGCAAGAGCTTCATGGGGAGAGCGTAGATTTTGTCCATAAAATGCTGACCAGAATTGTAAATTATCGATGACGGACAAAAAAGATTTCATAGCATTTTGGGGGGAAAGATAATGGCATGCAGTTGCTACAGGATATATTTGTTCTTGTTCTTTAAGGATGACATTGCCCTGCGTAGCTTTAAGAAGACCGGCAATAATTCGCAGTAATGTAGATTTTCCGATTCCATTTGGACCTGTGACTGTCATAAGTTGTTGTGGGAGTAAACAAAAGGAAAGGCCTTGGAACAGAATCTCTTCGTTTCTGTGAGCTGCTAAATCTATGCCCGATAACACCATGTGTTTACCCATTTTTCTATTGTTTCTATAATCTTTATTGCATTATAAGATAAAAAACACGTTTTTTATGTAATTTTACCTAGAATAGTTCTAGAAATAGTTCTATAAGACATATCTTACATCAAGATCTGGTGAAGAATGGTTTTTGGTGTCGATTTCTGAATTTGCTGATAAAAAGGCAGAGGAGGAAATGGGAGGGAGAAGTTATTGCGTCTGCACTCAAGCTGCGACCTTGACTCGTAGTTTGTGTTGTTTGTTCCGGAAAATTGGATGGTTTGTAGTATGAGGGTAGACAGTCGTGACTCAAATTGATAGCTTTAATTGTCGTAGAATTTTGAATGTTTGTGGCAAGGAATATACTTATTATAGCCTGATCGAAGCGGAGAAAAATGGACTTAACGGCATTTCTCACTTACCGTTTTCGATGAAAGTAATTCTTGAAAATTTATTACGGTTTGAAGATGGACGCACGGTTAAGAAAGAAGATATCTTAAACGTTGCTAAATGGTTAAATGATAAAGGCAGTGCTGGTGCCGAAATTGCTTATCGTCCTGCACGCGTCCTCATGCAAGACTTTACAGGTGTTCCTGCGGTTGTTGATCTTTCTGCGATGCGTGATGCTATGGTCAAACTTGGAGGGAATGCTGAAAAAATCAACCCTCTTATTCCTGTTGATCTTATTATTGATCACTCCATTATCGTTGATGATTTTGGCAATCCCATGGCTTTTAAGGAAAATGTTGAGCATGAATATGAACGCAATGGTGAGCGTTATCGTTTCTTGAAATGGGGACAGCAGGCATTTCAAAATTTTCGTGTTGTTCCTCCAGGAACGGGGATTTGTCATCAAGTAAATCTAGAATATTTGGCACAATGCGTCTGGCTGAAGGAGGAGCAGCAGCAGACAGCTTATCCTGATACCTGTGTGGGAACTGATTCGCATACCACTATGGTCAATGGTTTGGGTGTTTTGGGGTGGGGCGTTGGCGGTATTGAAGCTGAAGCGGCAATGTTAGGCCAGCCCGTTTCTATGTTATTGCCTGAAGTGATTGGTTTCCGCCTAACAGGTAAACTGAAAGAAGGTGTAACGGCGACTGATCTAGTGTTGATGGTGACACAAATTCTACGCAAGAAGGGTGTTGTTGGTAAATTTGTTGAGTTTTTTGGTCCTGGTCTGGAACATATGACACTTGCAGATCGGGCAACAATTGCGAATATGGCTCCCGAATATGGAGCAACCTGTGGTTTTTTCCCCATTGATAAGGAAACAGTGCGTTATCTCAATATGACAGGGCGGGATGAGAATCGAATAGCGTTAGTAGAAGCTTATTCCAAAGCGCAAGGGATGTGGCATGATGAAGCTGTCGCCGATCCCATTTTTACTGATACAATAGAATTAGATATGGGAAATGTTGTACCTTCTATGGCTGGTCCTAAGCGTCCAGAAGGGCGTATTGCCTTGGAAAGCGTTGGGCAAGGTTTTGAGAAAGCATTAGTTGAGGATTATAAGAAGACTTCAGAGCAAGATGTTCGTTATCAAGTTGAAGGTGAGGAATATGCGCTTGGCCATGGCGATGTGGTGATTGCGGCAATTACTTCTTGCACGAATACATCAAATCCAAGCGTTCTTATTGCTGCGGGGCTTTTGGCACGTAATGCTGTGGCAAAAGGTCTAAAAAGCAAACCATGGGTTAAGACTTCTCTTGCACCTGGTTCTCAAGTCGTTGAAGCTTACCTTCACAATTCAGGACTGCAAAAAGATTTGGATGCACTAGGATTTAATTTAGTAGGATTTGGATGCACAACCTGTATTGGAAATTCTGGTCCTTTGTATCCTGCTATTTCCAAAACGATTAATCATCAGGGTCTTATTGCAGCTGCAGTTCTTTCAGGAAATCGTAATTTTGAAGGGCGGGTATCACCTGATGTGCAAGCAAATTATTTAGCTTCACCACCATTGGTTGTTGCACATGCTTTGGCTGGAACAGTACGCAAGGATTTAACAAAAGAACCTTTAGGAACAGGTTCAGATGGTCAACCAGTCTATTTGAGGGATATTTGGCCCACCTCTCAGGAAATACAAGAATTTATCGAAAAGAATGTTACGCGTAAGATTTTTGCTGAAAAATATGCAGATGTGTTTAAGGGCGATGAGAATTGGCAAAAAGTTAAGGTTCCAACAGGAGTGACGTATGCTTGGGACGAACAGTCAACATATGTTCGTAATCCACCCTATTTTGATCATATGCGGAAGATTCCTGATGTTTTGCCAGATATCAAAGATGCACGGATTTTAGGTTTGTTTGGTGATAAAATCACGACAGATCATATTTCTCCTGCTGGTTCCATTAAGATTGATTCTCCTGCTGGAAAATATTTAACGGATCATGGAGTTCAAGTCGCTGATTTTAATCAATATGGAACGCGTCGTGGGAATCATGAAGTGATGATGCGTGGGACCTTTGCCAATATCCGCATTCGTAACTTCATGCTAGGAGAAAATGGTCGTGAAGGAGGCTATACAGTTCATTATCCATCAGGAACAGAGCAAGCGATTTATGATGCAGCTATGGTGTATAAACAAGAAGGCGTTCCATTAGTTATTTTTGCCGGTATTGAATACGGTAATGGATCATCTCGTGATTGGGCGGCTAAGGGTACGAACCTTCTTGGTGTAAAAGCAGTGATTGCTCAATCTTTTGAGCGAATTCATCGTTCTAATCTTGTTGGTATGGGAATTGTTCCCTTTGTATTTGAAGAGGGTACGAGCTGGAAGTCTTTGGGCTTAAAGGGGGATGAAAAGGTAAGCATTGAAGGAATTCATAACTTAAAACCTCGTCAAAAAACAGTTGCCATCATCACTTTTTCTGATGGAATGATAAAAACTGTTCCATTATTGTGCCGTGTTGATACTGAAGATGAGTTAGACTATTTGCACCATGGTGGTATTTTGCAATATGTTTTGCGTAATTTGGCAGTTTAAAGCGAATTTATAAGTTTAGAACTGTCTTTAAATCATGAAGGTTTCAAGAGGTTAGGATCTGCTTTTTATACTTAATCTGTGAAAATTCGATTGACGTTGGCTTAAGGATTGCGTTATAAGCCACTCAGTTATTAGCAGCTTTCTAGTATTGCTTGAATTGGTTTATTTGGATTGGTCGAGATAGTCTTTGTGCTAACCCTATCCGATGCGTTAAAAGAAAGATATATTTATGGCGAATACACCTTCCGCACGAAAAGCGGTGCGCAAAGTTGCGGCACGCACGCAGGTTAACAGAGCACGTCGTTCGCGCGTTCGTACCTTTATGCGTAAGTTTGATGATGCTTTGGCTGGTGGCGATAAGGCATCTGCGGAAATAGCATTTAAGAATTTTGAACCTGAAATTATGCGTGCTGCTTCCAAAGGCGTTTTTCATAAAAATGCTGCTGCGCGAAAAGTATCGCGTTTGGCAAAGCGTTTGAAAGCACTGAGCATTTAAAGCTTTTTCATTTTTTTAGGATTTAAAGATGAGGCCAGCATCGAAGGGTGCTGGTTTTTTTTTCCAAAAATGCATCACTTTTTAAGAGAGGGAATCAATTATGATTCCTTCTATGAGGAAGAAGAGACGATTTATAAAGTTTTGATGGTTATCCACAAGCTTTGTGGATTTTTGCAGAGTCTTTTCTGTCAAGCATTTTTATTTTTTTTTTTTAATCCGCATGGATTCTTTAATTATTGGTAAATTTAGGGAAAAAAAATGAATTGAATCAATAATTTTTCCTATCTCTGATTTATATAAACAGGTTTATAGGAGTTTTTGGTTTTATTTTGACCCCTTGCATTTTACCTCTGCTGTTTTGTATGTTTCTGACGAAGACTGAAAACAGGCAGGGTTCACATCAGTTTGTTATCCTGTAGTGTGTTGAGTGTAAGATGCTTGAGTTTAGGCTGTCATAGGCTCTTATGTTGGATAGGTTTTCTAACGTGTTTTTTAGTTTTCTCGGGTGGTATGTTTGCCGTTTTAGGAAAATGGGTCATATCATGAGTGCAAGTAAATCTTATTGGTCATCTTTATTGGTGGGGTTGTAATGAAACTATCCTAGGGGAGGGTAAGTAATCTTATTTGGGGTAGGGCGTTTTGCCGTTGCTATGTTGGTTTTTAGCTATTTGGCAAGACAAATTTTTTATTTTTATCAGGATGAAAGATGGTGGATAAATTGAACTCTAAAGCTAGTTCCTTTAAAAGGGTTTCGGTGAATATCCTGTCGGCAGAAAAAGTAATCAAGATGACGGATAGTGGTGGAGCAGTGAGTAGAAATATTTCTGGAGGGTTTCCTATTATTTCAGAGGAAGAGGGTGCAGCGGCTTTTGCACGGGTTATGGCCCAGTTGAAGGCGCAGGTTGGTATTGAGGCTTATACGAGTTGGTTTGGTCGTGTCAAGCTTGCTGAATATAGTCGTAGTCTTGTAAAACTTTCTGTTCCCACAGCATTTTTACGTTCATGGATTAATAATCACTATGGTTCTCTTTTAACAAATTTGTGGAAACAAGAGAATGCATCGATTCTTCGTGTTGAAGTTATTGTTCGCGGTATGAAGCGCGTTTCGGGAGGTGTGACCTGTAAAACAAGTGCAGCCCCTGTTGTTTTGGAAGAGCAAACGACACAATCTTTTATTGAGAGTTACACAGAGAATTCTGGAAAGAATGTTCAAGCGGGTGTTTTTGGTTCGCCACTTGATTCTCGTTATACGTTTGAAAGTTTTGTAGAGGGTTCTTCTAATCGTGTTGCTTTAGCTGCGGCACGTTCAATTGCAGAGGGGCATAAAAGTGCTTTAAGATTTAATCCTCTTTTTGTTCATGCATCTGTTGGTTTAGGAAAAACGCATTTGCTTCAAGCTATTGCGGCGGCGGCTTTGGAGCGTTTAACGCCTGCGCGGGTTATTTATTTAACTGCTGAATATTTTATGTGGCGTTTTGCAACGGCTATTCGTGATAATGACGCTCTTTCTTTTAAAGAGCAACTTCGAGATATTGATCTTCTCATTATTGATGATATGCAATTTTTGCAAGGAAAGTCGATTCAACATGAATTCTGTCATTTACTTAATATGTTGCTTGATAGTGCGAAACAGGTTGTTGTTGCCGCGGATCGTCCACCAGCAGAATTAGAATCGCTTGATCTTCGTGTTCGGTCTCGTCTTCAGGGAGGAGTAGCCCTTGAAATTGAGGCGCCGGATTATGAAATGCGTTTGAAAATGCTAAAGCTGCGATTAAAAGCAGCACAGCAAGATGATAGTGTTCTTTCGATTTCGGATGATATTCTGGAGTATATTGCAAAAACAGTTTTAGGATCAGGACGTGATATTGAGGGGGCTTTTAATCAACTCTTGTTCCGCCAGTCGTTTGAAACTGATTTATCCTTAGAGCGGATTGATGAGCTGTTGGGTCATTTGACACGTTCTGGTGAGCCTAAGCGTATTCGAATCGAAGAAATTCAGCGTACGGTTGCACGTCATTATAATGTTTCTAAACAGGATTTGTTATCTAATCGTCGCACACGCACAGTTGTCAAACCGCGACAAGTTGCGATGTATTTGGCAAAAATGTTAACGCCTCGCTCATTGCCAGAAATTGGGCGTCGTTTTGGTGGTCGTGATCATACGACAGTTTTACACGCTGTTCGTAAAATTGAAGATTTGGTTTGTGGTGATCAGACATTGGCCAAAGAGCTTGAGTTGCTTAAACGGTTGATTGGAGAGCAGGCTGCTTAGTATTTGCAGTCTTTCTTGATCTTTAAAGAAATATTGTAGGGGGGTAGGCGGTATGTTTCTTTCTTATATTCAAGAGTCACTTGCCATTTTAAGATAGGTTGAATAAAATTCAGCAGATGATTCTTAAGGAAAGAGGTCATTTTTCTAGAGAATTTCTATAATTTCTTGTAAATTGTAATGGAGATTTTATGCGTATTACAGTTGATCGCAGTCAGTTTCTTAAATCTCTTGGTCGTGTTCACCGTGTTGTGGAGCGTCGTAATACAGTTCCTATTTTGTCGAATGTATTGATTGATGCAGAAAATGGGAGTGTGCAATTAAAAGCAACGGATCTTGATTTAGAGGTCACGGAGTCTTTTGCAGTTAATGTTGCACAAGCAGGAGCGATAACTGTCCCCGCATATTTGTTGTATGATATAGTTCGCAAACTTCCTGATGGTAGTGAGATTATCTTGTCAGTTGATGAGAATCAAGCAAGTACGATGTCTGTCGTTTCGGGTTGTGCGCATTTTCAGCTTCAGTGTCTTCCTAAAATAGATTTTCCAGAGTCTCTTCCAGGTCAGTTTGGTTATCGTTTTTCTCTATCGGCTTCAGGGTTGAAACATTTACTTGATTGTACGCAATTTGCTATTTCTACTGAAGAGACTCGTTATTATCTTAATGGGATTTATTTTCATGTTGTGAATGATGATATTTTGAAGTTGCGTTTGGTTGCGACCGATGGTCATCGTTTGGCACAAGTTGATATGGAGGCTCCTTCAGGTATTGATGGTATGCCTAGTGTCATTATTCCTCGTAAAGCCGTAGGAGAATTGCAAAAGCTTCTTTCTGAAGAAATTGATGGTGATGTATGTATAGAACTTTCAGAGACAAAGATTCGTTTTTCTGTAGGTTCCGTGGTTTTTACATCGAAGTTAATTGATGGAACATTTCCAGATTATCAGCGTGTTATCCCTCTTGGAAATGATAAAAAATTGATTGTTAACAGGCAGGATTTTTCTTCTGCTGTTGATCGTGTTTCAACGATTTCAAGTGATCGCGGACGTGCAGTGAAATTAGCGATTGAGAAAGGACAATTGAAGCTTGTTGTGCATAATCCTGATTCGGGCAGTGCGGAAGATCAATTAGCGGCAACTTATACATCTGATCCGTTTGAGATAGGGTTTAATTCACGCTATCTTTTAGACATTGCTGGTCAGCTTTCGAGTGATGAGATGGTTTTTATGTTGGCAGATGCTGTAGCGCCAGCTCTGATTCGTGATAATGATGACTCAGATGCGCTTTATGTGTTGATGCCCATTCGTGTTTAGGGACTATTGTTTTGCAATGCATGGCTGGTCATGTGCAAAAGGTGGCAGTGAGACAGCTAAAGCTTGTGCGGTATCGCAATTATTCTTCCTTTAATATCCATTTTTCAGGTCAGCATGTGGTTTTTACTGGCCATAATGGTGCTGGTAAGACGAATCTTTTAGAAGCGTTATCTTTTCTTTCTCCTGGCCGCGGTTTGCGTCGTGCAGCTTATTCTGATGTTAGTTTGGCAAATGGTAAAGGGGAGGGATTTGTTGTCTTTGCACGTCTTGAATGTGCTCTTTATGGCGAAGTAAAGATTGGTACAGCACTCGAAATTGATACGAATAGTCGCAAAATACATATTAATGGTGTAAATGAGACAGGAGATTGCTTAACAGATTACTGTCATATTAGTATTCTTATTCCTTCTATGGATGGGCTTTTTATAGGTCCTTCGCTTGAGCGGCGTCGTTTTTTAGATCGTATGGTTTTGGCTATTGATCCTTTGCATAGTCGCCGCATAGCAGATTATGATAAGGTGATGCGTGCGCGCAATCGTTTGTTTTTAGATGGCAATGAGAATTACGCTTGGTTTGATGCGTTAGAAAAGCAGATGGCAGAACTGGCAACGGCTATTGCTGCGGCACGTATTGATGTCATTCGGCTTTTAAATGATATGTTTGTACAAACGCCATCGCAGAGAGCTTTTCCACGCGCTTTTTTGCAAATTGATGGTTTTGTCGAAAAGGCTCTAAGTAAATTATCGGCGGTTGAGGTTGAAGAGCAATTTTATAATCGGTTGCGACATAACCGTGCAATAGATCGTGCAGCTGGACGGACTCTAGAAGGACCACATCGCACAGATTTACAAGTTTTTTATGCTGATAAAAACATGGCTGCAGCATCTTGTTCTACGGGTGAGCAAAAGGCGTTGCTAACAGGTTTGGTTTTATGTCATGCACGTTTAACAGGTATGATGTCCCAGAAAGCTCCTATACTTCTTCTTGATGAAATGGCAGCACATCTTGATTCTCATCGACGTTCTGCTTTATTTGATATTCTTGATGACTTGAGGGGGCAAACATTTATGACAGGAACAGACCGCGTTTTATTTGATGCCTTAAAAGGACGAGCAGAGTTTTTTGAAATTAAAGATGGAGCTTTATTTTAATAAAAATATGCTAAAGTTTTTTGAAAAATGACGGTCGAAAAGAAGAGGCTTACGATGTCTGCAATTATAACGGTTTTAAACGGTCCCAATTTAAATTTTCTTGGGCAACGTGAGCCAGAAATTTATGGAACTGAAACTCTAGAAGATATTGAAAAATTCTGTCAAGAATGGGCAACAACAGCGGGTGTAATAGTACATTTCTATCAAAGCAACTATGAGGGGAAATTGGTAGAGTGGATACAAGAAGCAGTTAGAACAAGTGCAGGATTGATAATCAATCCTGCTGCTTATAGCCATACCTCTGTTGCAATTCTTGATGCCTTAAAAATTTTTACAGGGATAAAAGTAGAGGTGCATTTGTCTCATATTTATCATCGTGAATCGTTTCGCCATCATTCTTATACGTCTGCCAGTGTGGATGCTGTCATTGCCGGTTGTGGGAGTGATGGGTATTGGTTTGCGCTTGAATATATTGCCAAGAGGCTTAAATTTGGCATAGAGGAATCAAAAGTTGTATAATGTCAATGAGGGCATTTGAATTTACTTGATAATTCTTTTTAAATCGGTAAGCATATTGTTAAGATTTTGTCATCTTTTTATGGCAATTTCTGATCCGTATGATGGGGCAGGTGAAATGAAAAACTTTGTTAAACAAATAAAGATGCTCGTAATTTTAGGGCTTATGTCGCTTTTATCAGGTTGTAAGTTTGACGTTCTTCACCCAGCGGGATATGTTGCTCGGCAGCAGCTTATTTTGATTATTATTTGTGTTGCTGTTATGCTGTGCGTTGTGATCCCAGTCATGGTGAGTGTTGTGTTTTTGGCCATTAAATATCGTGCATCAAACACGTCTGCAGAATATTTACCTGAGTGGGGACATTCCAATAAAATTGAAGCATTTATGTGGAGTATTCCAATTGTTATTGTTTCTGTTTTAGGCGCTTTGACGGCCTATTACACCTATAAGCTTGAACCAGAGAATCCACTTCCAATAGAGGTTGTTGGTGAAGGGGAGCCGTTGCAAATAAATGCTGTGGCGACTGATTGGAAATGGGTCTTTATTTATCCTCAATATGGTATTGCAGCAGTCAATGAAATTTACGCACCTGAAGGTCGCCAAGTTTTATTGCAGTTGACATCAGAGAATTCTGTTAATGCTTTTTGGGTAGCAAAATTGGGCACGGTTCTTTATGCTATGCCGCAAATGAATTCTAAATTACACTTAGTTGCTGATAAGCAAGGAGTATTCAACGGAACTTCAGCAAATTACAGTGGCGATGGTTTTGCAGGGATGCGGTTTAAATGGCATTCTGTATCATCGCAGGATTTTGATAATTGGATTTCTAAAGCGCGGGTCCATGGTAAAGTTCTTGATCGTGCATCTTATCGTCAGCTTGCTATTGCGCCTCGTATGGGTGATATTGCTGCGAAAGAAAAGGACGCTGAGGTGCGTTATTTTGCACCTGTTGAGAAGCAGCTTTACTACCGTATTGTTAATCGATGTGTTGATGAAAATACGGTGTGTAATGAAGATTTAATGAAGCGTGCTGCGGCTCAGACACTTTGGGGTGCACTTTGTTCAGTTTTTGATCCTAGTGGTTATTGAGGTTATCAATCGAGAAAGAGACCTTTTTAAAATAAGGCCTCTTTAAAATGAAATTTATCTGATACGGGTTGAGAAATGTTTGGAAGACTTACAGATCCTACGGCTGGTGCTTTTCATGCACTAGCACATGAACCGATCGTTCTATACACATGTATTGCGATTGTTGTGGGTTGTTTAATTGCTGTTATTGCTTTGACAGCACTTGGATGGTGGGGAGTTTTATGGCGAAATTGGATTACAACAGTTGACCATAAACGCATTGGCATTATGTACATAGTGCTTGGTATTATTATGCTTGTTCGCGGTTTCGCGGACGCAATCATGATGCGAACGCATCAGGCCTTTGCTCTTGGGAGCGAAACAGCAGGTTATTTGCCCCCTGAGCATTTTGATCAGATTTTTTCGGCCCATGGCACCATTATGATTTTCTTCATGGCTACGCCGATTTTATTTGGTCTTTTCAATTATCTTATACCTCTTCAAATTGGTGCTCGCGATGTTGCCTTTCCTTTTGCAAATAATTTGGGATTTTGGATTACAGCTGCCGGAGCAATATTAATTAACATATCACTAGGTGTTGGTAATTTTGGTCGTGGTGGTTGGTTAATGTATCCCCCTTTTACAGAGTTGCAAGGCAGTCCAGATACAGGGGTAGACTATTATTTGTGGTCACTTCAACTTTCTGGGATTGCAACGACGATGGGTGCAATCAATTTTGTTGCAACTATGATTAAAATGCGCGCTCCTGGAATGACGATGATGAGGATGCCCGTCTTTTGTTGGAGCGCTTTTGTTAGTAATGTCCTTATTTTAGTGATTTACCCTGTCTTAGCTGTAGCGTTTGCTCTCTTGGCATGTGACCGTTATTTGGACATGAATTTTTTTACCAATGTTGGTGGCGGAAATCCAATGGTATGGATTAACTATGTTTGGGTTTTTGGGCATCCTGAAGTTTATGTTTTGGTTGTTCCTGCTTTTGGTATTGTTTCTGAGGTTGTCTCAACATTCTCTTCAAAACGTCTTTTTGGTTATACCTCAATGGTATGGGCTATGCTGGTTATTTTGATTCTTTCGCTTCTTGTTTGGGGACACCATTTCTTTACGATGGGTGGAGGTGAAGCTGTGAACACCTTCTTTAGTCTTGCCACGATGATTATTGCGGTTCCAACGGGTGTGAAAGTTTTTAATTGGTTGCTAACCATGTATAAAGGGCGGATTCGTTTTGAGCCTCCAATGCTTTGGTGCATGGGGATGATCTTTACATTTGTAGGTGGTGGATTAACAGGTGTTTTATTATCTATTGTGCCTGCGGATTGGCAATTTCATAATTCGCTGTTTTTGATAGCGCATTTCCATCATACAATTATTGGAGGTGTTGTGTTTGCTTATTTAGCTGGGCTTGCTTTTTGGTTTCCAAAAGTTTTTGGGTATAAACCGAATCGGATGTTAGGTATTGCATCTTTTTGGTGTTGGTTCATTGGTTTTTATCTTGCCTTTTTTCCGATTTATGCGCTTGGACTTATGGGTGCGACGCGCCGTCTTCAACATTACATGGAGCCTAGTTGGCAGCCGATGTTTATGATTGCAGCGCTGGGTGCCTTTATTATCTTGGTTGGTATCCTTTGTTTTGTCCTGCAAGTTGTTTTAGCAATTTGGTATGGTATTAAGCATAAGGGACGCTTGCCCGTAACACTAAATGATTCTTGGGGTGATGCACGTACACTTGAATGGTTTACCTCTTCACCGCCTCCTTCCTATAATTTTGCAATTATTCCAGAAGTACATTCCGATGATGCTTATTGGAATATGAAGAAGAATGGTTATCAGCGTCCGACAAGTGGATTTTCGAAAATTCATATGCCATCAAATACATCGGCTGGAATTATTGCTGGGTTCTTTTCATTAGTTGTTGGTTTTGCACTTGTTTGGCATATTTGGTGGCTCGTTGCGATTGGAATGATTGGTTTTGTTGCGACGATTGTGTGTCATTCTTTAACAGGTGACCATCATGGTTACTATATTTCGGCTGAAGAAGTGCAAAAGACAGAAGATGCTTTTACAGCTGTTCTTAAAGAACAAGGGGCAACAGTATGAGTACAATGGCAATGAAGAATACTCACATTGATGAACATCATCACGATAATAGTTCGGTTATGACGTTTGGTTTCTGGGTTTATATCCTTTCGGATTTGATCCTGTTTTCGACACTTTTTTCAAGTTTTGCTGTTTTTTCTGCTTCTTATGGTGGAGGAAAAGCAGGTAATGAATTTATTGATTTAAAGTTTGTTTTGGTTGAAACTGCTATTTTATTGCTTTCATCAATTACTTATGGGTTTGTGATGGTACAAACCCATAAAGGTAATCTCAGTGGTGTGCGTTTATGGATGGCTGTTACCTTTGTACTTGGATGCTGCTTTATTGGAATGGAAATTTATGAATTCCATGAGCTTTTGGGCGAAGTATTTTATTACGATCCCAGTGCTTATGCTGGTATTGATCCTGCAACGGGCTTAAAGCTTTTTGGAAAAGAAGTTTTATCTGCTTATTGGTCAGCGTTTTTTGCTTTGGTTGGCACCCATGGTCTTCATGTGAGTGTAGGTCTTCTTTGGATGGTGGTTATGTTTTTTCATTTGCGTCGGAGTGGTTTGGATCAGGATAATAAAACGCGTTTAACATGTCTTTCAATTTTTTGGCATTTGCTTGATATTGTATGGGTCGGTGTTTTCACCATGGTTTATCTGTTAGGAGCGCTGTAATGAACATGAAAAGCGAAACACATGGTCCCAGTACGGGTTCCTATTTAATTGGCTTTATTCTCGCTGTATTTTTTACTTTGGGCTCTTTTATTCCTGTAATGTACGGAATGATGGAAAGCTGGGCAATTAGTACGAAGGTTGCGTATCTTATTGGGATGGCAATTATTCAGATTATAGTGCAGATTGTTTTCTTTTTGCACTTGAGTTCTGGTCCAGATGCGAAATGGAATATAAGTGCTTTATGGTTTGCAGCTATTTGCGTTTTAATTATTGTTGGAGGTACGTGGTGGGCTATTTCCCATTTGAATTATAATATGATGGGTGGTTCAGGACGTATTATTGAGCCGGAAATGACAGAAGGAAATGGTTCTGTATCGGTGGATAAATTATCAGATACACAAAAGCTAAAGAGAAATTTATTAAGCATTCAGGTTTCTACGGGACAAGAGCCGGATGCGCAGGCTCCTGTAGAGCAAGAACCAAGTATCGAAATGCCTGTGGAGCAAGAGCCGCATATGCAGGCTCCTGTAGAGCAAGCACCAAGCGTTGAAATGCCTGTGGGGCAAGAGCCATATATGCAGGCTCCTGTAAAGCAAGCACCAAGCATGCAAATGCCTGTGGAGCAAGAGCCACATATGTAGGCTCCTATAGAGCAAGTACCAAGCATGCAAATGCCCGCACAGTAAAACTACTAAGAATAAAAATATTCATAGAGCCAATGCCCAATGCATTGGCTCTTTTTGTTAGCGTTAGTCATAAACAAGTTATAGGATGTAAGGTGAGTGATAAATAGGGGTAGAGAGTAGTCATTGAAGAGACAATTATTTTGAATATATTTTTATTTTAAATGCGCAAGTTCATAAATAACTGAGCGAAATCTTCATTTTGGCTTGAGATAAGCAGCCATTTATAGAAGCTGTAATAATTATATTCGTACGATTGAATACAGAGAGCATGAGAATTTTGAAAAGATTTCATACTGTGTTAGAATAGAATCATAAAAGAATATAAATAAAAATCTGGAGAATAATCAAAAAACTTAATGAAAGCTATTTCGATGACAATTATTGGTGCCGGTTCTTTTGGCACGGCATTAGCGATAGCTTTGGCCCGTAATGGTCATCGTGTTTTACTTTGGGGGCATAATCCTCAACATATTAAAGAATTACGGAAATATCGCTGCAACCAAGCATTTTTACCCAATATTCAATTTCCTGAAAATCTATCTCCTGAAGTTTCGCTTGAAACTGCAATAACTGCAAACCATGATATATTAATCGCTGTTCCAAGCCATGTATTTCATCAGGTATTATACAATATCCAACCTTATTTAGATCAACATTCACGTATTATTTGGGTAACGAAGGGTTTGGAACATGGTACAGGACGTCTCTTACAAGAAGTTGCTCGTGAAATTTTAGGAGATAAAATTCCTTTAGCTGTTTTTTCTGGACCAACTTTTGCTAAGGAGCTTGCTATTGGTTTGCCTACAGCAATTACAGTAGCAGCTTCTGATGCTAAATTTAGTAAAGAATTACAGCAACTTTTCCATTGTGATAAAAGTTTTAGAGTTTATAAAAGTTCTGATATGATCGGTGTTCAATTAGGTGGAGCAGTCAAAAATGTTATTGCTATTGGTGCAGGAATATCAGATGGTATGGGATTTGGGGCAAATGCTCGAATAGCGCTCATCACACGAGGATTAGCGGAAATTAGTCGTTTGGGTGTTGCTATGGGTGCTAAACTTTCCACATTTATGGGGATGACAGGCTTAGGTGATCTGGTTTTGACATGTACTGATAATCAATCGCGCAATCGCCGTTTTGGTATGCTGCTTGGTCAAGGAATGAATATAAAAGAAGCAGAAAGACAGGTTGGCCAAGTTGTGGAAGGTTATTTAAATACGAAAGAAGTGCACGCATTAGCGCAACGTATCAGAGTAGAAATGCCCATTACAGAGCAAATCTATCAAGTCTTATTTTGTGATAAAAGTGTAGTCGAAGCAACCAATACATTATTGAGTCGAGCACTCAAAGATGAAATACATGATACAAAATGTTTTTAAGCTATTCAAACAGATGAGAGATATGGTGATAATATAACAGCAATTTTGCAGTGTATTATGCTGACCATGAGACAAAACAAGAACACTCTCCAAATGAGATGGCTAGAGGGGCAAGTCTCTCCTATACGATATAATAACTTAAGCATGACAATATAGGTTAATCATCAAAAAACTTAACTGCTGCTTAAATCATATCTTTACAAAATAAGCTATTTTCTCCCATTATAGATCTTACAGACGATAAGAAAGCACTTCACATATTTTAATAAAACTATGCAAAGGGTCCTTTTCGCACTTTGACCAAGCACTATGAAGATCTATTCTCCTCGTGTTTCCTCACTTTGTTTTAATTCTTCAAGGGTTGGCATAGACATAATATTATAGCCTGAATCAACATAATGAATTTCACCCGTAACGCCTGATGATAAATCAGAGAGGAGATAAAGAGCAGATTTTCCAATTTCGTGAATATTTACAGTGCGACGCAATGGTGCATTACGACGTTGATAGGAAAAAATCGCACGTGCAGCTGCAATGCCATTGCCCGCTAAAGTTCTCACAGGTCCAGCTGAAATTGCATTAACACGAATATTTTGAGGACCAAAATCCGCAGCTAAATAACGTACCATAGCTTCTAAAGCGGCTTTAGCCACACCCATAATATTATAATTAGGAACCACTTGTTGTGAAGCTCCATAGGTCAGTGTCAAAAGTGCACCTCCATGAGGCATAAGCTTACCAGCGCGCTGAGCGATTTCAGTAAAAGAATAAGCTGAAATAACCATTGTACGCTTAAAGTTCTCGCGTGTTGTTACATCTACATAACGCCCTTTTAATTGATTCTTATCTGAAAAGCCGATGGCATGAACAATGAAATCAATCGTTTTCCATTCTTTTTCAAGATGCTCAAAGACACGATCAACATTTTCAATTTTTTCAACATCGCATTCAAGCAATAATTTACAACCAAGTTGTTCCGCTAAAGGTTGAACACGTTTTCCGAAGGCCTCTCCTTGATAGGTAAATGCCAATTCAGCTCCTTCTTTTGCGAGTTGGCATGCAATGCCCCATGCAATCGAATGGTCATTTGCAACCCCCATAATAAGGCCACGTTTGCCCTCCATCAAACCTTTCATATTATTCTCCGTAAGACCGTGCTTTTTTCAACCAGCTAAGAATCCCTATTTATGCATAGCGTTGGAAAATGAGCGTTGCATTGGTACCGCCAAAACCGAATGTATTTGACAATACAGTATTAAGTTGTTGATGATCACGACGTTCACGAACAATGGGCATATCGGCAAAAGCTGGATCAAGCTCTTCAATATGAGCGCTCTCGCAAATGAAATTATGATTCATCATTAACAATGTATAGATCGCCTCGTGAACCCCCGCTGCTCCCAGAGAGTGACCGGTCAGAGATTTTGTGGCAGCAATTGGTGGGCATTGATCACCTGCTCCAAAGATACGGCGAATTGCTTCTATTTCGGGAGGGTCACCAACAGGTGTGGCTGTTGCATGAGGGTTGATATAATCAATTTTATTCTTTACGGTTGTAAGCGCCATACGCATGCACCGTTCTGCCCCTTCACCAGATGGAGCAACCATGTCATGCCCATCTGATGTCGCACCATATCCAACAATTTCTCCATAGATTTTTGCGCCACGTGCTTTAGCAAGTTCGAGTTCTTCAAGAACCAAAACACCTGCTCCCCCAGCAATAACAAATCCATCACGATTGGCATCATAGGCACGTGAGGCTTTTTCTGGTGTGTCATTATATTTACTAGACATCGCGCCCATAGCATCAAAGAGTACAGACAATGTCCAATCCAAGTCTTCACAACCACCAGCAAAGACGCGGTCCTGTTTGCCATATTGTATTAATTCGTAAGCATTTCCAATACAATGATTAGAGGTCGCACATGCTGAAGAAATTGAATAGTTCACACCTTTAATTTTAAAAAAAGTTGCAAGTGTCGCAGATGCTGTAGAACTCATTGCTTTAGGTACGACAAAAGGACCAACGCGTTTTGGACCTTTTTGCCGTGTAATATCAGCAGCTTCAACGATTGATTGAGTTGAAGCACCTCCAGAGCCCATAATGATACCTGTGCGTTCATTTGATACTTCTTGGAGCTCTAAACCCGCATCAGCAATTGCTTGATCCATAGCGATGTGATTCCAAGCAGTTCCACGTCCATGAAAACGCAAAGCACGTCGATCAACCAATTCTTCTATATCAATATCAGGTTTACCGTAAACTCTGCTACGAAAACCTAATTCAGCATATTGAGGCGCATAAGAAATTCCGGATTTGGTTTCATACAAACTGGTTAAAACTGCCTCTGTATTATTTCCAATTGCGGAGACAATTCCCATTCCAGTTACAACAACGCGACGCATCCATACCTCCTTGTTTCATACAGAATAACAAAATGTCCTGTTAGTGGAAATAATTTCAATCTTCTTTAAATAAGGCAACACGTAAATCATTTGCTTTATAGATAACTTCTCCATCTGCTTTTACCCATCCATCAGCTATTCCTAACACCAAATTCCCACGCCGAATACGTTTAAAATCTATTCCATATTCAAGAAGTTTGGTTTGCGGAGTTACCATACCTGATAATTTTACTTCACCTGTTGATATAGCTCTTCCTTTTCCTGGTTCACCTAACCAACCGAGAAAAAAACCTGTTGATTGCCACATACCATCCAAACCGAGACAACCTGGCATAACTGGATCACCTATAAAGTGACAATCAAAGAACCATAGGTCTGGGGTAATGTCAAATTCAGCGCGCACCATTCCTTTATCGTATTCACCACCAGTTTCACTAATTTGGGTGATTCGATGAATCATCAACATTGGCGGTGCAGGTAATTGTGCATTACCCTTACCAAACATTTCACCGCGAGCACAGCTTAGAAGCTCTTCATAAGTATAGCGAGACTTTTGTTCAGCCATTGTTACTCCATTTATTTGCGTATATTTCGACTTCTGCGCTTTTCCCCAATCTACTTTTAGAGCAAATTTGAAAGAGAGGGAAATGATTTTATATCATTTTTAATGACAAAAACCCTTTTTTATGTATTCTACATACGTGGTTATTTAAAAATGGAATAAAAATTGTATCACACTGTTTCCATTTTTTGTATTTTAATCTTGTTTGAACAGAAATATATTGTGGTTTTAAACATGTCAGTGGACGCAGACAATTTAAGTGTGGATCAAGAACAGCATCCCGTGGAAGATTGTGGGAAGGTTATACGTTATTATTCAATTTCTACATTAGAAAAACGCTTACGTCAAAATGGTTTGCGGCCAACACGTCAGCGGTTAGAACTTGCTTATATGATTTTTTCTCAAGGTAATCGTCATATTGCTGCTGAAGAGCTTTATGAAGAGGCAGTGAGGGCAGGTGTGCCTGTATCTTTGGCAACGGTTTATAATACACTCCATCAATTTACGGAAGCGGGGCTATTACGGATTATTGCCGTAGAAGGATCGAAAACTTGGTTTGATACTAATACGTCGGATCACTATCACTTTTATATAGAAGGTGAAAATCGTATTCTTGATATTCCCTGCGATTTAGGAGAAGCACCTATTATTGGGAATTTGCCTAAACCACCAGAAGGTATGGAAATCTCACATGTTGACTTGATCGTTCGGTTAAAACCGAAAAGCTAATTTGATTACAGAACATGAGAGAGTTCAATCAAGGATAAAAATTAAACTTTATTGATTAAAGATTATCGGTTATTTATTTTTTCATCAGGATAGATCCCCCATAACAGGGATTGAGGAAGCCATCCTCGGACATTATTAATGCTTAATTCGCACCACTGTTCATCACACTGGCGAATATTACCAATGACGTTTGGTTCTACTTCTGCTACAAGTTTTGCGTTGTTTGCGGGATTTTTGCGTAGCATCAGCCTTTTTGTTTTATCTTTTTGCCATGGAATGGTTATAGCAGTCCTTTTTCCAGAAAGAAGCGATTGATAGACCCACCCCTCATCGCCTTCGGAATCACGAATTTTGCGCCATTGATCGTATTCTTGAATAATTTCAATAGGAATCCCCTGTTTTGTGTAGGTAAAGAGAATAGCATAATTGCTTCCTGGTCCGATGCGCACATTCACACGAGTTGGTTTAATGGAAGCAAACCGTGGGAGAGGTAAACCACTTGGTCCTAAATTTTGCCCTGAAGTTTGATTGAGTGTTTGTGCGTGCACAAAGCGAAGGGAATTGAATACAAAAATACCTGCTATGAGGATACATGATGTGAGTACTGAGAATCGAAACCAACGAAAATATTGCACACTTAAACCTTTTTTATTTCTCTATATTGGCAATCTAAGATCTTAGAGAGAGAATTGAGAGCTGATAAAAGCTATGGCATACTGCTAGTTAAAGAGATCTAAACAATCAGGAAATGGTTACAAGAATCATAGAATAAGTTAAGATAAAAATTTAAACTGCCTAACATTTTCTTTATGTATGAGAGGGTCCTTTTAAATCAACAGTGAATTTTCATCCAGTTATAGGATTGAGATAAATATTGAGCGGATTGAAGTGTATACGAGTTGTATAAGCCTTTATAAACAGATTGGGAGTGAAATATTGTGTCTATCTGTTTGATTTATTTCTCAAATGATGAAACAGCTGTATTTGTCTTATGATCAAAAAATTGTTTAATGAGAACTCAATGGAGAAATAAGCATGTAACTTGAAAAGTCGTTTGAGAAGAGCGAAAACATGCAATCAATGAGCCGTTCAAATACAAAACTATTTGCAATATTGAGGATAAACCAAAATGGGAGGGGCTCATTTATAATCTTACAAACGTGAGATGATTTTGGGTGCTAACGTTTCTTACAAGCTTTTTATTTTGGTAATAGAATAATTTGTTTAACGAGCAATGCTGGAGTGTGGTAGCAAACATAGGAGGCTATAAGAACATCTCATGAATTCCCAATTGTCATAAAACACCAAAAGTCATAGAGTTTGATTGTCTCATTGAATGCATGTTAAGGAGAAAAACTGCATGTCCGCTATTTATACCCTCTACGCACTCAATTGTATATTGTCATAGCTAATTCTATAATTCGTGACTTGAACTCATTTAAGAGAACTTGAAAAATGCTGAAGAGCGAGCAGAAAATAACAGAAATCTTAAAAGAATGTAGGTACGAAGAAAAAATAATATTAAGAGGCAGAAAAACATCCTCTATACTATGCGTAATAACAAACAGCCAACCACATCCCACGCAACAACTCTAACATGGCATAATGAAGAGCTAAACACATCCACTCATTATAAAAAAGATTACTCGCTACGGTCTAAACAACGTACCAACACATAATAGCAGATAAACCAAACCAAAAACGATGAAAAGTACTCCCCATCGTACCAAATTATTCAGATATTCTATCCACTGCTATGACTACGGAATTCTATAGAACAAAAAATACTATTTCACCGCAGAAGCTCAACCGTTATTAAACAGCGCCTTCTCTTTGTGCACGCTTACGAGCAAGCTTACGTGTACGACGAACAGCTTCAGCTTTCTCACGAGCACGCTTTTCTGATGGCTTTTCATAATAACCACGCATTTTCATTTCACGGAAGATACCTTCACGCTGCATCTTTTTCTTCAACGCGCGTAGCGCTTGATCAACATTATTATCACGAACGAGTACTTGCACTATTTATCCTGCTTTGTTTCAGTGTCATAAATAATAGAAAAACTTAGCTCCTTTTAAATAAATATCTAAAAGGACACCTATCATACATATATTGTACGTATAATATACATACAATATAAATACGGATACCACATAAAGAAGGTATTTGTCTATATTGTTTTTTTAAATTCTATTCTTTTTGCTGTCGGACACTTTTTATAATGAATGATTGAGTTTACGGATATAAGCTTATGAAAGCCCTTGTATCTGATCATTTTCATCAAGATAAATTTTTTCAGCAACAGGGTGATGTGGTAAGCCAGGCATAGTCATGATATCTCCGCAAATGACAACAATAAAACCTGCACCTGCTAACAGGCGAACTTCACGTACAGGGATTTCAAAATCTACAGGAGCTCCGTATTGAGTAGGATCAGCAGAGAACGAATAGGGTGTTTTAGCCATACAAATAGGATATGTGCCGTAACCTTCTTTTTCCCAAGCTTCCAGCTGTTTGAGAATCGAGGCAGAGATTATAGCTCCACGACCACCATAGATATTTTTTATAATAGCATTAATTTTCTGAACGAGAGAAAGATTATCTTGATATAAAACTTTGAAATGAGAATCTTTTTCTTCAATTAAACTAACAAGTTCTTGTGCAAGTGCTACTGCGCCTTTTCCACCTTGTTGCCAATGTTTGCAGACAACAGCCTTGTGTCCGGTTGTTGCAACTATTTTTTGTAACGTATGTATTTCGGCATCGCTATCAGTATCAAAATGATTAAGTGCAACGACACAAGGAATACCATAGTGCTCCATGTTTTTGATATGTCGTAAAAGGTTATCTGCTCCTTTTTCTAAAGCGGCGATATTTTCTTTGGTCAGGTCATTTTTATTCACACCACCATTCATTTTTAATGCACGAATTGTTGCAACAATCACTATAGCATTCGGGATAATACCTGCTTGGCGACATTTAATATTAAAAAATTTTTCTGCTCCAAGATCGGCTCCAAATCCTGCTTCTGTGACAACATAATCGGCGAGTTTTAAAGCGGTTTTTGTTGCTATAACTGAATTGCAGCCATGAGCAATATTGGCAAAAGGTCCTCCGTGCACGAGAACAGGGTTATTTTCAATTGTTTGTACGAGATTAGGCTGCATGGCATCTTTAAGAAGAACTGTCATTGCTCCTTCTGCGTTGAGATCAGCAACTGTTACAGGTGTTTTATCGTAACGATAAGCAACAATAATTTTTTTGAGCCTTTGCGTGAGATTTTCTAGATTATTGGCAAGGCAAAAAAGTGCCATAATTTCTGATGCAACAGTAATATCAAAGCCTGTTTGGCGAGGGAAACCATTGGTTACTCCACCCAATGAAGTAACAATATCACGCAATGCACGGTCATTCATATCAAGGACTCGTCTCCAAACAATGCGTCGAGGATCGATATTCAGAGGATTTCTCCAGTAGATATGGTTATCTATCATTGCAGCAAGAAGATTATGAGCAGCTGTAATGGCATGAAAATCACCGGTAAAATGTAAATTAAGATCATCCATCGGTACGACTTGGGCATAACCACCTCCAGCAGCACCACCTTTGATCCCAAAACAGGGGCCTAAAGATGGTTCTCTTAAGGCGGCTATGGTTTTTTTTCCGATGAGATTGAGAGCATCATTAAGACCAACCGTTGTTGTTGTTTTTCCTTCTCCGGCAGGTGTTGGATTAATAGCTGTGACAAGAATGAGTTTCCCATCCGGATTTTTATTGAGTGATTTTATGTATGTAGAAGAAATTTTAGCTTTATCATGTCCATAAGGAATGAGATGATCATCTGTAATACCGATTTTTTTGGCAATTTCAGTGATATGTAGCTTATGAGCAGTTCGAGCAATTTCAATATCTGTTTTAGGCATGGAAAAACTCTTTAAACTTGGCTTTTGTTGACATTAAGAGCGTGTGCTATAACTAGGCAAGATAACCTATAGAATAAGAGGGTGCAAGATATCAGAAAAGTCGAAAATACACCACGCAAGAAGCAATACTAGAGTGAAAGAAGTATGATAATTGAAAAGAGTGACTACATTTTTAAGTCTGATATGTTTTTAGAAAGCAGACAGGATTAAAAATAACGCGTTTATATCAAATTTAAACTGTTCATGAGAATATTCTTTTGCATTTTGGGAGATTATGACAATGTATTTTCTTCAATTTTTCTCTATCCTATTAAGAAATAATATTATGGTTCTGAAAGTTCTGTAAAAAAAATTAATGAGATTAAAAAAATGAAGAAAGAATATTTTGTTTTACAGTTTAAGAAATGAAAAAAACTCCAAGGATTTTCATTATTAAGGGGTGAAAATACGTTAAATATACGATGCATCTAAAAACGTCCCGAAAGGAATTCTTGATTCGCAACTATTAAAGAACAAGACAGAACAAGTATGATGCAACCTGATAAAGCTACAAATACATAATAGAAAATAGTTCAATTAAAGAACATTGGTTAAATCATAACACTGAAAAAAATAAGAGTTTATGGAGTGGCGCACCCGAAGAGATTCGAACTCCTGACCCCCAGATTCGTAGTCTGGTGCTCTATCCAGCTGAGCTACGGGTGCATAGATTCCCAATTTCCTATTTTACTTAGGACAAAGGGTTCCTAATCGTTTCATTAAGGAATTGCAAGCAAAACTTGGTGGAAATAAAAATTTTATCTCTTTGCTTATAACATATTTCAGAAAAGGCTGTCATATGTTTTAGGTTTTAGTTGGATTTTCAGATGATTGTTTTTGTGTTGTGTGAACAACGGTATCATTTAAGATGAACGATAGTTAACTTGACCATTTAGTTTACGAAAGATAGTCAAGTGAGGAATGAGATATGTTTTTTGCGGTGGGGGAGTAAGATACGCTACCTGCAATTCGGTTTTGTATAAAACTTGGATATTGCTGTTAAGGACTGTTTCAGACAAATTTGCATATTCATGATACAGCAAGGGTAGATGTATGGAGCTGTTAAAAAAAACCTTTCCATCAGTATTTCTCGTTATAGTTTTAATGGCTACTTATTGGGCAGGCAAACAAAGTTCACAACAACGCATTTCTGTAGTGGATAAAACAATAAGTATATCGCAGAAAAGTTTAAAAATGCCAAGCGGTAGACCGCCAACGCATGTTGTTGTTGATCTTGTGAAAGTTAAAGATTTTTATGAACAGTTAAATGCGCTTGGCAGTGGACAAGCATTGGCTTTTGCGGAATTAAAGCCTTGGTCATCAGGTGTTATTGATAAGGTTTTTGTATCAGCTGGCACGAAAGTACAAGTAGGTGATATTATTGCAAAGCTTGATTCTAAAAAGGAAGAAATAGCGGTTTCAAAAGCAAAGATACAACGTGATAATAGTGCGCTAACACTTTCACGTATTCTTAAATTACGTTCCAGCAAGACAGCAACAGAGGTTCAAGAGATTACTGCTCATTTAGAGCTGGATAACGCAAATTTGACTTTGCGTAATGCTGAATTAGATCTCGATCGGCGAACAATTCGGGCACCAATTAGTGGAATTATTGGAATTTTACCCATTAATGAGGGTAATGCTGTAACCCCTAATACTGTAATAGGTCGTATTGAGAATAGAGAACGTATTTTAGTCGATATATGGGTTCCTGAACGTTACATATCGCATATTCATAAAGGAGATAAAGTAACGGCAATATTAACAGCACAGCCGGATAAAACTTTTGTTGGTTATATTCACGCGATTGATAATGTCATTGATCCAGAAAGCCGTACGCTTCATGTTCAAATTGGAATCAAGAATGAAAAAAATATCTTCATGTCTGGTATGTCTTTTTCTATTGCGTTGCAAATTCATGAAGGTTTCTTTCCTGTTGTGAATCCTCTTGCAGTTCAATGGAACAGCAAAGGATCATTTGTTTGGTGTGTAAGAGAGGGTAAGGTAGAGCCCATTCCAGTATCAATTATTCAGCATAAAGCAGATCAGATATTTGTGAAAGCTCCCTTAAAAAATGGTGATCAAGTTGTCATACAGGGAGTACAAATGCTTCATCCAGGAAGCCAAGTGATTATTGATGATCCCATAACCGATCAACAGCAATTATTAGCACCTCGTGGACAGGATGTATAATGAGTCAAGAATTGAGCACGAAATACCCTCTAACACAGGCCGAGCAAGGTGGTATGATTGCATTATTTATTCGCAGGCCAGTTTTTACCTTTGTTTTGAACACTATGATCATGATTGCAGGGTTTGCTGCATGGTTAAATGTTGATGTACGTGAACTCCCCGATGTTGATACTCCAGTAACAACAATTATGACGGTTTTTTCTGGGGCATCAGCGGAAACGATTGATCGAGAAATTACAAGAGTGATAGAAGATGCTGTTGCTCGTGTTTCAGGTGTTAAAACGATTTCTTCAAGTTCTTCTTTTGGTCGTTCCCGTGTAGAGGTTCATTTTAATGTTGGTGTTGATTTGAATATTGCAGCATCTGATATTCGTGATGCCCTTTCACGTATTGCTTATTCTTTGCCCAAAAATGCTGATTCACCTATGATTATTAAGGCAGATTCGAATGCTGCTGCAATGATGTATTTGGTTGTGACTTCATCAACAATGAATATTGATGATTTAACGACAGTCGTAAATGACCAAGTTGTTGATGCACTATCTGCTGTTGACGGTGTTGGTGATGTGCAGGTCGATAGTGCTGGTACGAAGATTTTTCAGATTGATGTTGATCAAGCAAAGCTTGCTAGCTACGGATTAACTGTAGCAGATATTTCACGTGTACTTGCTGATATGACAACGGATGTACCGGTAGGGTCATTGCGTAATTCTAAGCAAACTTTAATTGTACGTGCTACCGCGCGTTTAACGACATCAGAAGCGTTTGAACAAGTTGTTTTAAAACCACATGTGCATCTTGGTGATGTTGCGCATGTTACTTTATCACCTGATGTGGAAACAGTTATTCTTCGTATCAATGGAAAGACAGGTATTGGGTTGGGAATTGTGCGTAAGGCACAATCCAATGCCCTTAATATTTCGCAAGGCGTTCGAGAAGCTCTTGATCATCTCAAAACTGTTGTTCCTTCTTCTGTGCATATGAGTGTTATTAGTGATGATGCAGTTTTTATTAAGAGTGCACTTCATGAGGTGGAAGTTGCACTGGTTATTGCTATTCTCAGTGTGATCTTAGTTATTTTTCTTTTTCTGAGAGATATTCGTGTAACACTTATTCCCGCTTTATCGATTCCTGTTGCTTTGATTGGTACCATTGCTGCCATTTATCTTGTAGGCTTTTCGTTAAATATTCTCACATTTTTGGGACTTGTTTTGGCAACAGGGCTCGTGGTGGATGATGCAATTGTTGTCCTTGAGAATATTGTTCGGTGGCGTAATATGGGATTAGGTTCTCGGGCAGCAGCAGTATTAGGAACAAGGGAAGTATTTTTTGCTGTTTTAGCAACGACATTGACTTTAGTTGCTGTTTTTGTGCCTATTTCATTTCTGCCTGGGCAAGTCGGGGGGCTTTTTAGAGAATTTGGTTTTGTATTAGCAATTTCTATTCTCCTTTCTTCGATTGTTGCTTTGACGCTTTGCCCCATGTTAGCGTCACGTCTTCTTAAGGGACATATTGAGGGTAATGGAGAAAGAACACATTACTTTGCTTTTCTGGATAAATTAGGCTCTTTTTTTAGCAAATGGTATGCTTATAGTTTGCATAAATGTTTAGAAAGGCCTTGGACAGTTGTTTTCGTTTCGCTTATTTTCGTCTGTCTTTGTGTTGGAGGCTATACGAAATTACAACAAGAATTGACACCAGCAGAAGATAGAGCTCTTATCTTTTTAGTCATTAATGGGCCACAGGGTATTTCAACACAATATCTCAATGAGCAAGTAGAGCAGGTTGAAGCAAGTTTACAACCTTTACGTGATGCTGGAGAGATTGTTAATAGCTATTCTATTGCGGGGATTGGTGGTTCGCCCAATACGGCTTTTTTGGTTTTGTTGCTTTCATCTTGGGACAAACGCTTACGTAGTCAACAAGAGATTGTAGAAGATGTTAATGCAAAGGTAAGACAGTTTCCAGCAGTTTTGGTATTTGCAGCGCAGGGAAATTCTTTAGGTGTGAGAGGAACAGGACAAGGATTACAATTTGCAGTTCTTGGCAATGATTACACAAAATTGCAGCCAATTGCTGATAAGCTTGTGAATGCTCTACAAGCTGATCCGCATTTTATTCGTCCACGTCTTACTGTTGATGCAACGCAACCGCAATTTTTTATTGAAATGAATCGAGAAAAAGCCGCAGATTTAGGGATTGATATCACGAATTTAGGCAATACACTACAAGCAATGCTGGATGGTAAAAAGATCGGTTCCATTTATGTGGATGATCATTCTTATGATGTTAAACTGACATCGCGGAATAATCCTATGAAAAGTCCTTATGATTTGGAAAATATTTTTTTAAAAACAAAAGGCAATCAATATATTCCTTTATCGGTTATTGCGAATTTACATGAAAAAGCTATTGCACCCCAATTAAAACGGGAAAAACGTATGAGTGCTGTTATTTTAAGTGCCAATCTTGCTCCAGGTGTTGTTTTAGGGGATGCTTATCAGACTGTACAAAAAATTGCTGCTCCTTTGTTATCCAAAGGAAACTATGTGGTTCCTTTGGGGGAGGCGGCAACACTTGATGAAACATCTTCCAATTTTATGATTGTATTTGGAATTGCCTTTGTGATTATCCTGTTAGTTTTAGCCGCACAGTTTGAAAGTTTTATTTCAGGATTTATTATCATGGCGACTGTACCATTAGGGATTGGTTGTGCTGTGATTGCTATGTTGTTGAGTGGTGTTAGCCTTAATATTTACAGTCAAATTGGTTTAATTTTATTGATTGGAGTGATGGCTAAAAATGGTATTCTCATTGTTGAGTTTGCGGATCAATTACGAGATCAAGGCAAAACTGTTCGTGAAGCTGTAGAAGAAGCGGCAAATATTCGTCTTCGTCCAGTTTGCATGACAATGATTTGTGCCATTTTAGGAGGAATTCCTCTGGTGTTAGCCAAAGGCGCTGGTGCAGAAGCACGTGTAGCTTTAGGTTGGGTTATTGTTGGTGGTTTGGGTTTAGCAACTATTTTTACGTTGTATGTCACACCGGTTGTTTATCTTTTTCTTGGACATTTTGTAAGACCAAAAGCAGAAGAAGCGATACGTTTAACAAGAGAACTCAGCCAAGTTGAATGATGCATCTGGTAAAAGATTGAGAAGTTTTTTCATGTGTTTTAAAAATGTCGTTTTCGAGTTTTACCTTTTCATTTTTGTGCTTCTTCATTTTGTATGTGAACAGTAAAATTATGAGCAATAAAGGACGGTAGTCACTGTATTATGATGTGTTTTGTATATAAATTTCATTGTCAATAACTGTACGGGATGAATTCATGAAAGATCCTTTGTCACTGCGGAACGAGAAAGCTTTTGAGGAGGCTTTGAAGGCTTTAAGAGAACATGCCGCAAAGGATGGTGTGAGTGACATCCGTAGGCATTTCTTGGAAGATAAACAGCGTTTTTCTCATTTTTCTTTAAGGCTTAATGATCTCCTTTTTGATTTTTCAAAATGTGGCGTAACATTTAAGACATTACAACTTTTAGATGATTTAGCTGTTGCGGCAGATGTATTAGGTAAGCGTGAAGCAATGTTTTCAGGGCAGGCTATTAATACAACAGAAAAGCGCTCAGTTCTTCATATTGCACTACGTCTACCTGCTGATGAAGTTTTCATGTTGGATGGTCGTGATTTGATTCAGGATATTCAAACTGTTCTCCATGATATGGAAAGATTTTCTGAAAGGGTACGTAATGGTAGCTATAAGGGGTACAGTGGTGAAAAGATAACTGATATTGTAAATATTGGTATTGGAGGCTCTGATCTTGGACCGGCGATGGTTACATGTGCTTTAAAACCTTATCATGATGGTCCAAATTGTCACTTTGTTTCTAACGCGGATAGTGCAGATATTTTTGATGTTCTCTCTGTTTTGAAACCAGCAACAACCTTATTTGTCATTGCTTCTAAAACTTTTACAACGGCTGAAACAATGGCAAATGCTCAAGTTGCACGTCAATGGATTCTTTCACATTTAGGGAAAAAAGCTGTTTGTGCGCATTTTGTTGCTGTTTCGAGTGCTCTTGATAAAGTGGAGGAATTTGGTATAGATTCTTCAAGAGTTTTTCGATTTTGGGATTGGGTTGGAGGGCGTTATTCCATTTGGTCAGCTGTTGGTCTTGTTGTGATGTTAGCAATAGGGGGGCATAATTTTCGTCAGTTTCTCCAAGGCGCTCTGCAAATGGATCAACATTTCAAAACAATGCCTTTAGCTAAAAATATTCCTATTCGCTTTGCTCTTTTAGGATTCTGGCATCGTGTTATTTGTGGTTATTCATCACGTGCTATTATTCCTTATGCACAGCGTTTAGCACATTTTCCAGCTTATTTACAGCAACTTGATATGGAATCAAACGGTAAGCAAGTTTCTTTGAATGGCAAGCCATTAAATTTTTCAAGTGGTCCAGTTGTTTGGGGTGATTCAGGGACAAATGGCCAACATGCTTTTTTTCAGCTTCTGCATCAAGGAACAGATGTTATTCCTGTAGAATTTATTTTATTTATAAAAGGGCATGAGAAAAATTTATATTCTATGCACGACATGTTGGTAGCAAACTGCTTAGCGCAGTCAAAGGCCTTAATGAAAGGACGCAGTGTTGAAGATACGCGGCGTATCCTTTTAAAGAATGGCATTAATACGTGTGAAGCGGATAATTTAGCACTTCATAGAAGCTTTGCAGGAAACCGCCCCAGTATTACGTTGGTTCAGGATTTGTTGACACCTTTTGCGCTCGGTCGTCTTATTGCACTTTATGAGCATCGTATTTTTGTCGAAGGTGTTTTGATAAACATTAATTCATTTGATCAATGGGGTGTTGAGCTTGGTAAAGAATTAGCAGATGAACTATTACCAATACTGCGTGGAGAAAATAAAGCAGATAAACGCGATAGCTCAACATTAGGATTGTTAGAACATATTCAGGCAAGACGTGCAAAATAACGCAGAAGGCACTATGCACAACCATCTTTATGCTTACGAGAATGCAAGCCAGCATCATTCTCTTTACCAGCTCAAAATATTGCGATAATCCTTGCATTTAGGTAGTCTACAAAGAGCATTTTTATTTTTTTTAAATAGTTCTTATTTCCCTTGCTTATGGGGCACAAAAAAACAATACTGATTGATTCAAGTTGAATACGTAAATTTCAAATAAGAGAATTTAAAATATTCGAGACTCTTATTCAACATACGAAAAGATAAATTACCATTATAAATCAATAGATTGTTTCAATATAATTTGAGAGTATTTCTTTATTATGTGGAAAAGAGATTTATGAAAAAAGAATGTGTGATAACTCACTATTTTACGTACATTTATTGTTGAGGTATTGTTTGTTAGATTGAATCTTAACAGCAGAAAATTAAAAAACGAGACATCATAAAAATTAAAATCTGTTGATCTTATCACACCAGCTGCTGCTTATATTGGCGGCAAAATCAGGTTAGAGAGACTATGAAGTAGCGATTTCGAGCAATAATTTCGAGCAATAAACGAGTAAAAAAATATCAATAGAGCACACTATGAACGGAAGCATCATAAAATCTTATTGAAATATCCTCTAATAGGTATAGAGTGTCAGGCAACAGCTACTAAATCATGGAGGATTTATGAGTAATATTTCTACTTATCCTGTTACCCCAAACCTACAGTTAGTATATGTATCAAACGTAGAGTATTCTACCGCTTTTTATAAATTCATCTTTAAGAAAGAACCTGTATTCATCTCGCCACGCTATGTTGCATTTTCTTCTTCGGGTGATGCACTCTTTGCCATATGGTCTGGAGGCGATACGCCTGAGGAAAATGTGCCTCGTTTTTCAGAAATCGGTATTATGTTACCTCATGGAGAGGACGTAGATAAACTCTATGCAGAATGGCAAGAGCAAACAACCGTTGAGATAAATGTCTTGAAGGAACCATATACTGACATATTTGGACGTACCTTCCTCATCAAAGATCCCGACGGCCATATTATTCGTGTTTGCCCACTGGATTAAATTGAAGTAGAATTCGGTCAACTTGACTGAATTTTTCAAAATTTCTTTATGCTTTTTAATAACGTATCAGAAATCCAAAAAGTCTTCAGTCAGTTTATGCTCAAAGACACCATAGCATTTTATGCATGCTGCTTTTCAAATGATGTAATTCCTATAATACGATTTCTACTGATGATCTACCATCAAAAATTGCGACCTTTAAAAGAAAAAAGATTCATGAAAGGGGCTTTGAATGACCTTTGAAAGGTCTTTGAAGACCCTTTGAGACCTCCTTAAAAATCATGTGAAACAAAATAAATTGGTACAAAATCTAGTGTCAAAATACACAAAACCCGCTGGCAAGCTACATTGAGCATTCTGGCGGAGAGAGAGGGATTTGAACCCCCGATAGAGTTGCCCCTATGCCGCATTTCGAGTGCGGTGCTTTCAACCACTCAGCCATCTCTCCGTATAAAAGCACAACAAGATTTGCATTGCTTGAGTATATGACGGGTAGATAAACTTCAATTGCTCCGAGTACAACCCTTTTTTGTTTTTTTGTGGGACTTTATTGACAGAGAAGAGAAATTCCGTCATATATACGAGGTGGGAGCGTGGAGAAATCTGCGCATGTTTGTGTTTGGAAGGATATTTATCCTTCTTTTAAAACTTCTTACGACTGATAAAAAGCAGCCTATTTTCCCTTATTGATAAGGTAAAAATCAAATAAGGGTTAAAGAAGAGCTGGAGTGAACGAAAGGATAAAAAATGTTCGCAGTCATTAAAACCGGTGGTAAGCAATACCGCGTTGTTGCTAACCAAGTGGTGAGAATTGAAAAAATTATTGGCAATGCCGGTGATATTATTGAATTCAATGATGTGTTGATGGTAGGGCAAGAGGGCAATGCGGTGATTGGTTCACCTGTTGTTTCCGATGCTTTGGTTACAGCTGAAATTGTAGAGCAGACACGTGGACGTAAAGTTATCGCGTTTAAGAAGCGCCGTCGTCAAAATTCGAAACGTACGCGTGGTCATCGCCAAGAGCTGACAACACTTCGTATTTTAGAAATTTTAATGGGTGGTACAAAATCTAAAAAAGCAGCAACAAAACCAATTAAAGAAGAAGCCTCTGCATTAAAAGAGACAACAAAGGAAACAAAAGCAGCTGCTTCTGTTAAGAAAACAGCTGACAAAAATGACAAAAAGGCCATGCCGCAGAAAAAAGAAAAAGCGGCTGTAGCATCAAAGAGTAAAGAAGATTAAAGGAGAACGTCCATGGCACATAAAAAAGCTGGTGGTTCCTCGCGTAATGGTCGCGATTCAGAATCGAAACGTCTTGGTGTTAAAAAATTTGGTGGTGAAGCTGTTATTGCTGGTAATATTATTATTCGCCAGCGTGGTACACGTTGGCATCCTGGTAATAATGTTGGTATTGGAAAAGATCATACCCTTTTTGCACTGTCAAATGGTGTGGTTTCTTTTCAAAGAAAAGCAAATAACCGCTCCTATGTTTCGGTCATTCCTATGGAGGCACCAGAATAGGTTATAATATTATCCGTATAAGCCGTGTTTCATTGGAATTCGATGATAAAATTATGAGTCTTAAAAAGGAAAGATAGGGTGCTATCTTTCCTTTTTTTGTTGATGATATAATAAAACACAGCGATCTGTAGAAAATTGAAAATGTAGAATTAAGGCAATAGTTATTCTTCAAATACCTAAAAAATTTCTATTTTATCTGATTTATAATGAAGACATTGAGGTGATGATAGAATTTTACGATAAATTGGTGTATGATAGCTGTGGAAAAATTTTTTCTTTTTATGCGCTAAAAAGCATCCAATAATTGGTATTTCCAGAGAAATTTTATGGAAATATTTGCATGGTCATTTGTATAAAAATAAATAAATTTATGAATGTTAGCAGTGTATATAATGTTCTTTAAATGATTGTGGGTATTGGTGAGGCTATTCGTTTGGGAGAGAAAATATGTAAAAAGATTATACAAAGCATTGCTCAAAACTGTTTTTAAATGAAATGTTTTTAGGGAAGACCAATCTAGATTAAAGAAATTCACTTGTAAGGGGATTTAGTATGAGATGATCAAAATAACAAATATATCATCAGTGATATAAAGAGTCTTTTTGATCTATCTGTTATGGGGTGTTATGAATATAAACTCAATCAGTATCGAGGAGAGGATTGATCTAAGGATCTAAGCTAAGAGCGTTTTTCTTTTATAACTTTGTTTTCTTTAGTTATCGCACATATTTTTTAGAGAGAGATGTGACTAATACGTAGACAGAGGGCACTATGTGGTTGCGATATTTGTTTGGGAAAGGAATACATAGAATATTGTTAAGGTTGTATCTTGAGCATTCTATGCCATGAGATATTTAACCTCAGCGAATTTTAAAGAGGGATTTTGAGTGTAGGAATTCATGATTCTGTGAGGGATCAAAGAAAAATAAAGAGAGAAAGGTGGCTTACTTAGTTTAGGGGAGATCAATTAAAATATTAATTGAAGCTGCGGGTGATTGGGGAGGGACTTTCTTAGTATGAGGGATAATGACAAGTTATATCAAATAACTTGAAAGGATGGGAGCATTTTTAGAAATAGTTTTTCAGGACGTTGGATATGTAAAGAGCAGGGCATGAGTCTTTGTGAAGTACAGAAGAAGAAGCCAATTTGTTTATGATGGTTTTAAGGCAATTTTGGTATTTTGGCTCTCCAATTGTTTAATAAGCCGTGTTGGAGTGTTTAAACGTCTTAGTTAAGTTTTATTCCGTATAACAGAGGCAAATTGTAGTATTATTTATAGTTTGTATTTTGGGAATTGTAGCTTTGAAATGAAATTTATCAGACATATTCAAATGTACAGAAGTTTAAATTCATTATGAGATGTGAGGAAGTAGAAGTAATGGATATAGATTTTAATGAGGGTGAAATCTTATCTATCAGATCTGTGCAGCTCGCAGCTGCTTTTAATCATAAAAATGATGTGATTCATGCTGCTGCTGAATTGCTTGTGCAGGTTGGTGCGGTTGATGAATATTATCTAGCAAGCATGTTAAAACGTGAAGCAATAACAAATACGTGGTTTGGAAATGGTATAGCAATTCCTCATGGAATGTTTGAAAGTGGTGACTTGGTTATCAGAGATGCTGTTGCTGTTATACAGATTCCTGCTGGTGTTGAGTGGTGGGATGAAAATAAAGCGCGTTTGGTTATTGCCATTGCGGCTTGTGCAGATCGTTATAGAGAAATTTGTCAACAGTTAACACGTCTTTTATTTGATAAGGAACGGCTTGAAACACTTTTGACAACTACTGAAAAACAACAGATTGTTACAACTCTTTTTGCTCAAGACATAAAAATAGAAAGAGCGTCTATAGGAGACCTTTCAGTATGTCAGGAATGGACTTTAGATTATCCAAGTGGTCTTCATGCGCGTCCGGCTTCTCTTTGGGTTGATTTTGCGAAAAAAGCTCACAGTTCTATCAGAGTTCGCCATGGTCAGTGTTCCGTTGAAATGAAAAATTTGGTTGGTTTATTGCAATTAGGAGTAAAAAACGGTGATGTTCTCACTTTTTCGACGGACGATGCGGAGGGTATACAACTTCTTAAGAATGCGATTTCTGTTGTGAAAAAAGTAAGCATAAGTGAAAAGTGCATGGTGAGAGAAATGGAATCTCAAACAAAGACTTTTCATGGTTGGTATCCGCGTTTTAAACAAAATGCTATCTCTGGTGTTGGGGCAAGTTCAGGTCTAGCTTTTGGCAAGCTTTTTATTTTAAAGAAAAATGATATTTCCATAATAGATAAACCAATAGATTTTGCAGTTGGTGTGTCTTGTCTTGAAAATGCTCTTACAAAAACAAAACATAAAATGGCATCTGTTATTGCTGATATTACAGCCCGTATGGGTGCAGATTCGGCTGCTATTTTTTCTGCGCAAATGGTTTTGCTTGAAGATGAAAATCTCATAGCTCAAGCTTGTCGTTTTATGGCAGAAGGTCATGGTGTAGCTTGGTCTTGGGATAAAGCAATTCAGCAATTTGCAGATATGTTTTCTAAGGTAGATAGTCCTTTATTAGCAGAGCGTGCTGTTAATTTAATTGATGTTGGTCGTCGTGTTTTAGGAGAAATCAATCCATCATATAGATCATTCTTTTTAAATGATATTCCGCATGGTGTTATTCTTATTACAGATGATCTCTCTCCTTCTGATGTAGCCCAGCTTGATTGTACGAAAGTACAAGGGTTAGCAACGGCATGTGGAGGACCACTTTCTCACACCTCTATTTTAGCGCGTACCCTTGGTATTCCGATGATTGTTGCTATGGGTGTGGATGTTTTATCAGTTGAATGTGGTGTTCAAGCTATTATTGATGGCGATAATGGGTTCATTTATCTTGATCCTGCTCTTGAAGATGTTGAAGATGCTCAAAGGCAGATGCGTATCGCCATGCAAAGGCGTGCAAGTGAAATACGTGTATGTAAATTACCAGTGCAGACGACGGATGGTCAACAGATTCGTATCATGGCTAATGTCAACTATGCAACTCAGGTTCCTATCGCGCTAGATTTGGGAGCTGAGGGTGTTGGACTTATGCGTACAGAGTTTTTGTTTTTAGATAGTCCACATATTCCAGATGAAGAAGCCCAATTTGATGTGTATTGTGCAATGATTGCAGCTTTAGGAGATAAGCCATTAATTATTCGTGCACTTGATATTGGTGGGGATAAACAAGTTACACATTTACATTTATCTAAAGAGGACAATCCCTTTTTAGGTGTTAGAGGAACGCGGCTTTTGTTGCGGCGGCGTGATCTTTTGGTACCTCAATTACGTGCTCTCTATCGAGCTGCAAAAGAAGGTGGAGACCTATGGATTCTGTTTCCAATGGTCATGTCTGTTTCAGAGATTTTTGCTATAAAAAAGATCACAGAAGAAATTCGCACCGATATTGATGCACCAAAATTAAAACTTGGTATTATGATTGAAGTTCCAGCAGCTGCCATTATGGCAGATGTTTTAAGTGCTTATGTTGATTTTTTTTCGATTGGAACTAACGACTTAACACAATATACAATGGCTGTTGATCGACAAAATCCTTATCTTGTTTCTGAAGCTGATAGTCTTGATCCAGCAATTTTACGTATGATACATCAAACTGTTCAGGGTGCAGCAAAACACGGGTGTTGGGTTAGTGTTTGTGGCGGTATGGCTGGTGATCCTTTTGCAGCAATGATCTTGACAGGATTGGGAATTAATGAACTTTCGATGATATCCTGTGATATTTCTTCAGTCAAAGCATGTTTGCAAGCCCATAGTTTTGAGGATATGAAAATTTTAGCAAAAAAAGCATTACAGTGTGAGACTGCGCGGGCTGTACGCGCTCTTAGCAGTGAGATAAAGCGACAAGCTATTTAAAGAGGAGAAGAGTGCATCAATTTGGTAAAGCAAGATAAATCGTTTTTTTAGAATGAATTTATTATATCTCTAAAGCATATTTAAGTGTTGGAGAGAAAGAGGTTTATGCAGCCGCTTGTCTTACTGATTGTGAGATGCAATCAAAGGTAATGGGTTTTGAGTCATGCTTTGTAAAAAACACTGGGCAATATAATCAAAAAGAGTGTTGTTCATGCGTAAGGAGATGACATGTGAGATAAAATGGCATGCTTACGGCAATTTTGTGGCCTTATTTTAGCTGTTTGTATCCACGGAAAAAACTTTCTTCTGAAAAGGAGAGGGTGTGTTTGTGTTTCAATAAAAGTATCTCATCTTATTTTGGTAAATAAAATTGTTTTTTAAATTTTGAGCATATAGTTTAGGCTTGCACGTTATTTTTTTCTGGGTATAGTGTGCAAGCCTCTGGAGAGGTGGCCGAGTGGTTGAAGGCGCACGCCTGGAACGCGTGTATATGAGAAATCATATCGAGGGTTCGAATCCCTCTCTCTCCGCCATTTATCATAAAATCAATGGATTATATAAAATGTAAAAATTTTGACTCCTTTGATTCCTTTTATCTATCTTGAATTTTTCTATAGCTTCTATTTTTAATCGTTTTTATAGGCCATTGGTAGAGGATGCTATTTTATCTGTGGTCCAGTCAAAATGCGGGCTTTTTGAATAGAGAGATAAAAAGTTTAAAAGTTATAAAGATACTGTAAAAATAAGATGTATCAAATGAATTGAACCTATAGTTCGAGGTTTCTCCCCATACCGTTTTTTGTTTGGTAAATCACTATTCGCTATAGCTGTTGGATTCAAGACGTTAAGAATTTTTAAGCTAGTATAGATGAAGAGCAGGCTGAATTTTTGCAGCAAGATGCGGTAATTGTTGAATGAGCCATTCTCTATTTTATCACCGTGCTACTGATTGATGTGCTGTTCAATGCACAAGCTTTTTTACTATAAAAGGGAAGCAGACATCTCTTCGTGCATTTTATCTTATATTGCAAAATCAACCGTAAAGAGTACAATAGGTAGCCGAAGAATGATTAGGACTGGATACCAATAAAGCTAATAGCCTCATGCGTCCTATAACTCAAGAGCACAGCCTTATGAGAGGCGGTAATTGGAGGTTAAAGCCGTATCGTGGTATTTAAACGCTCCATTATAAGATGCTATAAGACGTTTGTAATAATAATAATAAGCTTAAAGATTTCCTTCTAAAAAACACACTGCAGACAAATAAATAAGTAAATATATACCCAAAATATAAACCAACGACAAAAAGCCAAATATATTGACCATATATGCACTCATGTAAAAAATACTAAGAAGATAAGCCTCCCGACAGTCGACAAGAATGGCTCGTATGTGGCTCTAAGGCTATTACTAATACTGTTATACAAGGCAACTTATACACGAAGATATGTATACTTAATTAAATAAAAAATCATACAGACTAAAAGAACAGCAATTTCTTTTCTTGGTTCAAAGAAAGCCACTGTCAAAGTCATGGCAGCTGAAAGCAACAGCCGTAAAACAAAATTCATTCTCTCACTTAAGTTTGTAAATAGAAAACGAGCCAGTAGTTGGGAGAGCAACATAAAAGAGAAGACTAAGCCAAGATAAAAATAACTTACATTGGATATTATAATCTTTAAATATCCATTGCCAATATTGCGAAAATATATTGAAAAAATAAGCGAAAAATAAAAACACAGAAAAATATAAGGAACTTTAATAAAAATAGACAATATTTCTCTTATTTCAGAAATGACAAAATTCGCGTGTTTTGTCTTTTTCTCTCCTTTTAGATCATCCAGAAAAAAAACAAATATTGTGGTCATCATCATGAGAAATGCAGAAATATACCATATATATTGGCGAGAATAATAGGCAAAATATGCACCGATCAAACTAAAGAGAAACATACCAATGCAATTATATTGAGAGCTATGACCAAGCACTTTTTTCGTAGATGTACATTTTATTTTTGCATATTGAACAAGTAAAGCGTTATAAGAACCAGCAATCAATGTAAGTGATAATACATTAAAAAGTTCTGCCAGAAGAAAACCATAAAAGCTTGTAGAAACGGTCCATGAGAAAGAGCCATGTGGTTGCAAAATCCGCTGCTAAAAGGATCGATATTTTATAATTTTTTCTATCTGCAAAATATCCAAGAGGAATATCTGTAACCATCATAACAAAGGCTTGGAATGACTTAATGATACTGATATCAATAAGCGTTCAGCTTTTTTCAAGCATATAAAATACAATAAGGGCGCCTGTTAAAATCCTTATACCGTTAAATAAAAATCCAAACGCTCATATACTCGCCATCTATTCCCCACCAACACGAATAAAGCAATGAGTACATCAATGTCCTTAAAGTAATGAGGACCTCATTTTATAAAATAGAGAGACGCGGAAGCTTATACTTTTATGAAAAATAGAGAAATAGCCGCTATACGGATCGCCAGTTTTATCAATTTTCTATCCAGAAAGATTCATGAAGAATGTTATTTCTATAATTTTTCATTGATTAAAA
This sequence comes from Bartonella pachyuromydis, assembly GCF_039543065.1. Classification (NCBI taxonomy): domain Bacteria; kingdom Pseudomonadati; phylum Pseudomonadota; class Alphaproteobacteria; order Hyphomicrobiales; family Bartonellaceae; genus Bartonella; species Bartonella pachyuromydis. The sequence goes on from NZ_BAABJA010000001.1 coordinate 422,316, forward strand.
TCCGTGAAATATTTCATTTATTTAAGAACAGCCAAACAACCAGCAAGCGTATTATAGGGTATCATAAAGGTTCATAGAATTTTTCTTAATATTCTTAATAAATACATTGACAATATTCATGTGATTCTAATTTGCACATGAAGAGCATCTAGTTTTATTTGGGATAATAAGAAGCCTTACAACAGCATTTGCCATAACTGAGCAGGTATATAACGGTATCCCTTTCATGTTGCAGATAGTTTGGTTTATAAAATGAAAAAATCTGATTTCAGATTATTGGCTGCGCATAGTACAAGATCAGTACTTTCGAGTGGTCGGTATGTTTTTTCTACATTATCCATTTTTTCATTATAGAATATAGAGAAAAATGAGCTGCGACAAGCACAATGCGATACTCGAAGGGCTTCTGCATTGGATGTGGAGCGGAGGCAGTCAAATTAATGATTTTATCCGCCACAAAACCCAAGGAGTACAGCTTTATGGCAAAGGGACGAAAAGCTCCTCTGTATCAGAGAAAATCAATGAGAGAGCATTCAGCTACTCATTTTCAAGAGCGAGCATTTTCGTAGCGATTGCGTATATGCATCCTGTATCTGCTGCAACTGTTTTATGCCTTGTGTTGGCAGGAAGTTGTATCATGTTTCCTAGTGTATAGGTTATACGCTTCTCACTACAGAAAAAATCTAACTCTCCCTCTATAATTAAAAGAGTTTCATTGACCTTATGAGTATGCCAATAGTGTATTTTTCCTAGAGAATCTCTTTGTATCTCTATAGAACCTTGTTTTGGCAGCGTCATTTTTAAGATATCATAGACATTTTTATTTAATTGAATTTGAGAAAACTTAGTCATTATCGTGCTCCATGATATGATATGGACAAGATGGGGATTCAATATTATTATCTTGCAAGAAGTATTGCATCCACTCTCTATCCTTGGGATCGCCATATTTTCCTAAAAAGGGGGATTTTGTGATAATATCAAAAGGTTCAAGTCTTTTCCCTACAGCGGAGAATGCATTCTTTGCTTTTTGTTCCGTATCGAGCAAATCAGAAAAAAAACACCTTGGCTGGAAAGTTACCATAAATGTAGAGCTTTTTCTACTTATTCTGTTTATATGAGATGGTGTATTGCAAACTATGAACATGGGTTCGCCATGAAAGCAAAATTCCCATAGAGGATCGTCCATATTTTGGGGTATATGCTTCGGCCAATCTCGCTCGTCAAGAGCTCTCAAATCTTTAAGGATAGACCAAATTTCTCTCTATAAACTTCGATACTTTGTACGGGGGAAGGCTCCTCGAATGCAACAAAAGACGTGTTTTTTCCAAAATTCTTATAAGGATCGCAATAATTTATAAGATCTTCCATAATATTTTTTGCGGTCAACTTGTTGTAGAATCCAAATCGGAGCATGTCTTTTTGCTATCCATTTACCCTGAATAAGCAGGGAAAAAGTCTCGTTTTGTTATTCATGAGCGCATTGAATTCTTTAAAAACAACTTGCTTCCATTTTTCATATTTGTCTATATTTCTCATTATTTGCGTTGCTGAATCCATGTTTTCCTCCCAACTATTATATTTTATAAGAAACTGCTACGAATTGAGGCCTCTAAGGTCGATAGTTCATCATCACTTTCGCCCAAAATTGCTATAATAGCTGGACAGGTGTTTAAATCGATTGTCAGAGATAGAGGCTCATTTTCTTTAAAAAAGAGCATAAAATGAACCACATTTTCCCAAGAATGAAGCTTTTGCCACCATAGATTCATATCTTTTATAACACGACCGTCGGTTTTGTTGATAAGAAAGAGAATACACCCTTTTTTCTTAAAGCGGCTTGGTATTGGCGAAAACACTCCCGCAATCAGGTTGACAGAGCTTTTCAGTAAATCATCTTCATAGCAATGCGCGAACAAGGAGGGTGCAATTCCTCCATGGAGGTGGGCTCCCACTTCAATCATCACGGGACCGCGAGCGGTTTGCATGATTTCCATATGCGCAGGTCCATATTCAGTTTCCACTGCGCCAATACATTTTTTTGCATAAGAGATAAGATCGGCATAAAGGGGTTCTTGAGCATCAAGCACATCAAGCGATTCATAAACAAAGGCACTCCCATTATGGAGCCCCTTTTTATAGCGCGATAAACTGCATACCTTGATAGCTTCTCCCTTTACAACGGCATCTACGATGTATTCTTCTCCTACTAATCTTTTTTGGAGCAAATAAGCCTCATTAGGCATGCCAAAAATATTTCTCTGCCTCCAATCGATCCCAGAGATCCACGCTTCTACTTCCTCACGGTTGGAGAAAAATAAAACACCATCGCTTCCAGCAGAAGCATTAGGCTTCACCACATAGCCACTATGGCTTTCAAAATCATTGAAAGCACAATCATCTTTTGTAAGAATTTTTGAGCGGATATAAGACAAACCATTTTCATAGAGGCGCCTTTGCATTGCAGCTTTTTTTCAACGCCAATCGGTGGTCAAGGAGTTGTTTCCAGAGCAACCATAATAAGCAGCCAATTGCTCTGTATAATAAATACCTCCCTCAGCACCAGCTACCACGGCTGCTATAGCGCCCACCGGAAAGCGCTGCTTTATTTCCTCTACACTATGAAGTTTCGCTTCTGCCATGCCCTCACCCTGATAAGAAAGCGTGAGGTGCGAAGAAAGAGTTGGTTGAGAGACAACACCATAACAAGCATAGCCTAATTTTTGCAAATCAGGGCCATAGAGGGTAGCCGTGGAGAAAGGATCGACGATAAGAATGGGTTTACTCATGCTGTGGTCCGCTGTGTGACAAGGAAAAGGACATAAATAAAGATTATGAACCTATAAGGGGGAGAAGATAAACAGCTGCTTGTGGTCCCATAAGGGCAGAGCTTGTAAGGAGACCAAGGATAACATAACCCGCCGATTGGGAAAGAGTATAAAGCATACCGCTATAGCTTCCCACCAGCTCTGCTTGAGCTTCTGTCTTGGTTGCTTCAATCGTATGTTTGCGGGCATTAATTCGCATGGTATTCATCGAAAAACCAATAAAAAAGCAAAAGACGACAGCCAAATAGGGCAATTGGGTGGTGCTAAAAATGACATCAGCTACACTCAACAGGAGGACGGGGAGAATAAATTCAAAACGAGGGATTTTGATAAAAGCAGCTAAAAAAGCGCCTACACCCGCAACTGCACTGCAAAGCCCATAATATTCAGAGCCAAAATTTTTCACACTTTGAAAAAGAATAGTTGCCAGTGTATTATAGGCGCAAATATGAACGCCAATAAGACCTATGCAGATACATAAAAGCTTCAATTCAGGAGAGAGTCCGTCTATTTGCAGTGTTGTTGTTGGTTCTTTTTCAGTTGCAAGCGGCGTAGCATTTGTAGCATTATCGGTGCTATATTCATCGCGAAAGATAACATAACCGGCCACAAGGCTTACGATAATGTCAAACAGACAAATTGCTGCAATCAAACCATTATAGCCAACTCCAGCGACTATTCCTCGCGGGCTGGTTGCATCTAAAAGATAACCACTTAATGCTGCTCCCAAAAAAGCACCAATTTGCACCACTGTTTGCATGATGCGGGAAGCCTTTTGCGCGCTAATATAACCGCTAAGCGCTAGTTTAGTATTATAAGTTTCGAGTGTACTTAGAGTGATCAAAGAGAGATAACCAATAGAGATAGAGACAGCAATAAAACCAAAGGGGGAATCGACATAATGAAAAAGGGCAATCAATAAAAGAAGACTATAAATGATAATCCGCCTTTTGTATAAATCTACCAACCGCAAAGAGGACTTAATGCGTACAAGTTTGCTTTTTTTCAAAAGATAGGGTGTAAGGGTTCCCAAAGCCATGGTTACGCCTAGGAAAACCGATGAGGATGTTATACGATAAGCATTCCAAAGATTACTTAAGAATAGCACCATATCAGAAAGATGGAGCAGGACGACAAGCCCATAAAATCGAAAGACCAGCTGTTTGCGCACATCACCCCCCATAACATCTATGCCCATAGGTCTAAAAATATGCAATATGATAATCAACATGCATCTCTACAAATAATGAATACACGTATTGTTAAGCATTTCAAGTTTTTTAAATAAGGATATGATACAAATTTAAATGCTAACCTTTATTGTAATGATAAATCATTTTCAGAAGCTTAAGAAACTAAGAGTAGTTTGTGTTTATGCTGTGCCTCTTGCTAGTTGGATTATTAATAGGGGTTGCATCACGAGATGATTAGTCTAGTTCTCCCTTGAGAGGGTGCCGCACTCAGTACTGATTATATTCATTGCCTAATTTTGAAATTTTGCTATTGATCGTTACCGCGATAAGCTTGAATTTTGCTGTGATGATAAACTCTGTTATCGGGCAGAAAATCATTTATGATCTCAGGCTGAAGACACAGTTGTATTAACAGTTTTACAGAGTGTTTTTTTCAAGAGGAGCATGCTATTGAATAGCTTTATAGGATTCTATACAACTGATTTATATAAATTAGTGGCGTTGTTTTTAAGCTTATATAACAGCTTCTTATCATAGTGATAAAAATATATAAGGAATATTTTCTTTAAACGCTTTTACAAGAAGCAAATTAATAGTTCTGTGATGCTTTCCAAGATTTTCTTTGCTACTTTTTGACAAGATTGGATATCAAATGCACATAATGGGTGGTGGTTCAAGAAAAGATCAAGAATTCATAAGTCACCTACATAGCAGAATAGATTATTCTCTTTTAGGGGCAATGATATGCGTGAGTAAAATTCATCTCTATAACCTTTGCTCTACGCGATCAATCCCCAAAAGCTTTACTGAAAAATAGCAGGTTATCCAGTGTGAACAAAAATATCTTTGATAACAAGGAATGAATTTCATTTTAAGGGATCAAAAAGAGAACTTTTAGTTTAGAATTGAATCTCTACATCGCATTGTCTTTAAACGTATTTTCCGATGCCTTCTTTGAGTGGTTTGTTTAAGAAGCAATGCACTTGTAACCAAACAAGCAATGTATCTATTGTTCGTTGAATTTACTCTAACTGATATACATAATGAACGGTTGATGGGCATCATTCGGATAACCCCTCTCTGGTAAAAACAAATATTTTCAATTAACGCTTTGCATAAAATAATTTTTATGTACCCAGAGATGACGTTTGCAGCTTTAGACACCATGGCTGTAACAAAGGCTTTGTCTCATCCAGTTTGTCGATGACTTGATTGTTATGAAGCAGAAAATAAAGAAACACTTTTCTCCAAATATTATGATGCAGCCAAGAAGTCTCCTGTTGAATACAAACATCGGAATAGACAATAAAGATTGAATGCAACGAGATGTCCGTTTAAGCTCTGAGAGGGAAAATCTGTGCGCTGCTTTTAAACGCGCACATGAGTGATGCGGGCGTTTTTTTCGCATCATTTGTTTTAGGATACCGAAAGAGAGTGAAGGTAACTGAGGTAGCTTATCTTACATACATGTAGAGCTCGCTTTGATACAAAAGCTGTAAATGTCCTTGTACTTCATATTGTTTTATCAATGTAGATAATCGTTGCAAATATTCGTCTCCATGCTTAGTAATAGCGCATTGTACTTGTGTTGAAGAGCGGATCATGCCAATAAAGGTATCGGATGGAATTGTCATCGTCCAATTGTGTGTATGAAGAGAAATATTTTCTGGATTTTCCTCAAGACCATCACGCATTTCCTGTAGGAAATCAAAATGACGATAATAACGGGAATAGTTAGGGCTCATTTCCTCTAATAATGTCTCATAAGCGTTGAGAAATTCGCTCTGTTTAAAATCACGATTATTTTGAATGACTGCCATAACACCTCCATCTCGGAGTTGGTTTGAGACAGTGCTAAGCAACAGAGGGCGATTCATCCACTGAAACGCTTGCGCTGCAACAACAAGATCGATTTTACCGATTTTAGGCAATAAGCTTTCAGCTTTGCCTTGATACCATTGCACAAAAGGAAACTTTCTTTGCCCTTGCTTAATCATATCTGCTGAGACATCAATAGCATGATATTGATGTTCATTCCCTAGCATTTTAACAATTCCCTCTAATGCAATGCCTGTTCCAGCCCCCACATCTACGATAGACAAATGCTTTTTATCCTTAAAAGGAAGCAGCATAGTTTTCAATAAGGCAAAAGGATAGCGTGGATGATAGCGATCATAATCATCAGCCAATCCGTCAAATTTTTCATTTTTTGGTTGAACGCTTTGTATCATAGTACCCTCCTTATAATTGTTATCATACATAATTGAGAAGCTCTTCTTTGGCTAGTATTAAGCATAAGTTCTGAAAAAGGGAGAAATGAGTAGCACCCTTTAGTTTAGTATCTTTTCTCTTTCATTCGATAAAATTGATGCGCACATTTCTCTCTCAATGATCTCTTTTGCAGTGCAATCATAATCAGGTAGAAATTTTATACATTCCGATAAAAATCCGTCTCAATTCTAGCGCGATTATCGCATCAAAGTTTTGAGCGAGTCTTGAATTTACAGCTCACTAGATGCGAACGATCAAATCCGAATACTGGAATGCAAAAAATGAGGTCACGCATTTGCACGCTATCAGAAAATTCAAGTCAAAAATTTCAGAATCTTCCACTTAAGGAGTTTAATATTCTTGATGCCTCTCTCTGGTATCGAGAGATAAATTTTAAACATGCCCTATGTCTAAAAAGAGATTTTGCATATCAAATGACTGAAAGAATGGATGGTTTTATAAGATGTATTTTAATAAAGATGTTTATAATTCCATGTGGTCTTTAACGACATACTCTGGCTCTTTTATTGCTTTATGTGGGTTTGATGGGAGTGGTAAGACAACGCAGATAAAAGAGCTTGCCCACCATTATGCACAAGAAACAGGTCATACAAACTTTTCAACCCAGTCATTGGTACAGAAATAATCCAGAGGCTAGAAATTATTTAGAGAATGGTAAAAGCATCGATTCATTACTTTTAGCACTATTAGCTGCGACAGATAGACGAAAACATATCCTTGAAATTATTGAACCCTCTTTAATGTCATCACAAAATTTATTAATCAGCGATCGATATGTTTATTCTAGTCTTGCTTATTTTTATACGCGAGATCTTTCTGTGGTAAAATTAAACCAATCTCTTCCAAGGCCTCATATCACATTTTACCTTCATTTACTGCCTGCTGTGATTATAGAACGGTTGCAAAAAAGGGATGGTTTAATTTTAAAAATACGAAGAAAAGCTCTCATTTATTGAAAAAGTTTGTGAAGTATATCGATTTTTATCAAAAACAGATGAACGATTTATCATAATTGATGGAACTTCCCCTATTTCTTCAATCCATCATCAAATACGCCATCATATAGATAAGATTTGTTTTGGCTAAACATAACTGTAATATTGAGTATTAAACTTAAAACCTATCTGCGGTATATTCTTTTATATTTTTACTTAAAGCTTATATAGGAAATTTTAGAGATGTTATAATAATTGATATGTGCTTGAAAAATATTGCCTTGAATATTTGAAGCTTTTTACTGGGAAATTATCTATCATTAAATTGCAAAGTACTTTTTTGAAAGATTTTTGGTAGGAGAGTGTAAAGTACTAAAAAAATCATCAATATTTATGGCGATGATAATAACTTAATTTTTTACATTAAATTTAGCGATATAAGCACGATAAGGTGTGGATATGCTCAAATATATTTGCATAAAGAAAGTAAGTTAAAGCTGAAGGCAATCATGTCTCCTTTTTGTGAGGATTTAATATTCCCTCTTGTCTTTCACAGATGCAGTAGCAAAGTTTCTTTCTTTTTTAATATTGATATCTATAAAATGACATCAGTTTTGGCTTGGTAAGGTTTTGCTGGTCTTTGATTTGCAGCTTTTATTCTTTGGTACAAGAAAAGCAATTATTTCACCATGACTATCCTGTGTTGACGGTGTAAATACTCAATGAGAGCAGGAATATTTATAAATTTTCAAGATTGTAAAATGATTTAAGCTTATCTCTAAGGTGTTTTATTTTATAGAAAAGTGAGTCACATTATGACAAAATGGATATTTAAAAGCATCCAAATGAGGAATTTTTTTAATTTCATTGGCTAAAATATAAAATTGTAAAAAAACATATCTTTTAAAATGGGTTTCAATATATATCGTATGATATTGATATGAAGCGGGTAATTTATGTTCGCGGCAAATTTGAAAGAACGCGCTGCTTTATTCGAGAATAGAACTTTTCTCTATTTTACATTGAGTGGTTTATTTGCTACATTTGGCAATGGGCTAAATTATATCGCTTTGTCATGGCTTGCTTACAATCAAACGAGTTCAATTCGTGGTGTAGCGCTTCTCATGTTTTTTCTCTGGATGCCGAGCATTATTTTTGCGCCTGTTTTTGGCGTATTGGCAGATAAGTATAATCGTAAAATGCAGATTATAATTTCAAATCTTGTCAGGGGGGTGGTACTCGTGGCTTGGGTAATACTTGGAAAATTGGGCATAGAAATTGAATTAATAGTTTTATCTACCTGTTTAGGTATTTTTATCTCTTTTTATATGCCATCAGCTATACCTTTAATCCAAACGATTGTTCCAAAAGAACAGCTCGTCAATGCAAATGCCACTATCGATATGGTTTATGAACTTGGCACAATCATGGGTATGGGGGTAAGTGGATTTATACTCGCCTATGCAGGAACAAAAGGAACGCTTCTCATAGGTGGCATATTTTTTATTATTGCTGGTTTGTTTAACTTTGCAATGAAGGTGCCTGAAACCCGAGGATATGAAAGCCAAAATAAACTCAATTGGTGGAAAAGTTATATATCGTCATTTCATTATTTTAAGCAGAATCCGGTTCTTTTTATGCCTTATGTAAGTCAGATGATTATTATGACTCTTTTGATGACCATTCCTGTTATTCTTGTTCCTTATACACAAGAGATTTTAAAAGCAGATGGCAGGATCTTTGCAATATTGGAAGCACTTTATTCTGCAGGCGCTTTGATCGGTGCGCTTTTTTCGCCACTTCTTTGTAAAGCTTTCTCTATAAGTAAAACACTGGCATTTTTATTAGCTATTATGGCTATCGGTCTTATTATTCTGTCTGTTAATATACAGACACACATTGTTTTTCCTATTTATTTCATGATTGGATTTGGACTTTCAAGTTGGGCTCTTTCGATTTCTTTATCGCAACTCTCTTGTGATCCCAAATATCAAGGAAGATTGCAAGCAAGTTTTAATGGTCTTTCTGGGTGCTTTATTCTTGGAGTCTATCTCTTTATGGCAAGTGATACCAACAGCATCTCATCTCAGTCGATATACTTTTTTCAAGGTATGATTGCTGTTATTGGTACGCTCATCGCCCTATTTTACAAAAGTAAAAAACAATAAATTTTATTTAAGCGTTATTCACAAACAGTTGCGAGAGCCTTCATATTTTGCTTTTAAAGAGGAAGTGAATGCTAGGGAAGCTAACCGATAAAGCATAAATTTTATTGATGCTCTAAAATGCGCGTTGTGTTGATGCATTACCAAGAAAGCGCGTCAAGAGTTCTTTTTGATCAAGTTCACTATCGCCATGCTTCTCTCATACAGCGCTTTAAGACTTTGAAAAGTTTTTATGTTTTAGCAAGCAACACCATCATACTATTTGCCTACTTCCAATGTTATAACAGCCCTTGGCGCTGTAGAGCATTTATGAGAATCATTTCTTTCCTCATTTTATCTATACAGCAATCCCGCTTGTGAAACGCAAGCAAATGGTTTTAAGGGGGGGGGCAAGAGATCCAGATTTGAACGGAGAGAATTTTAGGATATGCGGGGTTATTATTCAATAGGGAGAGCGATAAATTATCTTTATAAATCAATCTAATGAAAATAATAGAGAGTAGAACAATTCGCTTTTCTTATACCTGCTATGTTTTCTTAATTGCGTTCTTCAAAATCCATATGAATAATTGTGTCCGTCTTATCGATTATTTCATCTTCATTGGAATGAATGTTTTTGCGACGGTGCAAAGTTTGTATAATTTCTTTTTTCAAAATTGCATCTGCTTCGCTTAAACGATGAATACTCAGTTCCAATTCAAGAGATAAAGCCAAATCCACGCACAATTTAAGCTCTTCCCCAATATCAAAACCGCGTTGATAGTCATCATAAAGACCAACAAGTGTATCGGATAATTCTTTATCGCATAAAGAGGCCATGCTCGCTCCTCCACGTTGCGGCTTTTTCGTGTGGCTTTGATATTTTAGGTCTTACCTCACGGTCATCACCAAGAATTGCCATGTATACCAACATGATCATTTTGTCAATTTTCTACAAAGGAGCAGTTTTAAAAATGCTGTTAGTTAGAAACGTTATTGCGTTAATGTTATGAATTTTCCAACTGTGAAGAGATGTAGCAATATTTTTACTATAGGATTTTCAGAATTTAAGCTGTATCGTTAAACAGCTTTTAATTTGCATGTAAGAGAGAATATTTTTACGATGAACAAAGCGCGTTAAGATTTTATCCTTGCCAATAAAAGCCAAATCAGTACCATTGTTAATAAGCAAGTGCGGTTTATAAATATTTAGCCTTTGCAGAAGAGTTGATATGCTCATTTTTTGTAGAACATCACTTATCTTATCCATTTTGTATTGACTTTTAGACATTGATAAACCTTTTACCTTATGTTGTAATTTAAAAATGATGGGAATACGTTTGATATGTAGATCCTTGCAAAGAGGTTTAAGCAGTATTGTTACGCAGGAAGATGAGAAAAATCGTATTAAGCTGTTTTGCTGCTGAAAGGATGCGACTGTAATTTTTAAGAGAGCGGTCAATAAATTGGCTTAACGGGCAAACTGATAAAGTGAGTAATGGCGCGTTTGGCTTTTTCATTGGGCTGTGTCCAAATGCTTTTGACACTGGAAAATAATTTTTAAGAGGTTTTTGTACTTTTTCCAAGGTCATATGACAACGGGGCAGTTTAACAAAATACCACGGCGATCGCATTTTTGTGTGATTGTCATAGATTTTGCTCCTGCTTAAATAGATGGTAAAGCATCCATTTTTGTAGGGTTTATTTAAATAACCGCCACCTTAACGGGCAGTGATAGTAGGTATACAGCCTAAATAGGCTTTTGGAGTAATTTTGGGGGCACGTCCTGAAAAAGAATCTAAAACCGAATTAACAAGACGTTTTTGTGAAGTGCTACGTGTACTTGGTTTCACGGAGCGTAAACAATTTGCTAAACATTTTGGTGTAACTGTTGGTTCTATAGGGACTTATGAGACCGGCATAAGTGAACCTACCGCCTCTGCTCTCTCTAAATACAAAGAAATTTGCGGTGTTTCATTAGATTGGCTGATAACTGGTAAAGGTGAAATGTTCACAGACACAGACAAGGCAAAGGCTGCTGGTTTTAAACCGCAAGCGATCCCTGCAGGGGTGATGAAAAAGCTTGGGCATTTAGTTTATACAACTTATTATGATGTACAAATAATACTTTCTCCTGAAGATGTGGCGGAATTAGCAGAGAAGCTTTATGGAAAATTGCAAGAACTTATTCAAAACATCTATGATATGGAAGAAGTGGAAGCCACTTTGCTTCTATTAAAACTTCATTTAAAACGCCAAATCGAAGCTGAAAAGGCACAGCAAACAACGACAAAAGAAACAGATGAATGATCTCAAAAGAAAAATCTTTTTTGCTGTAAAAATATTCTCTCAAAAACAATGCCTTGAATGATAAACATCTCTAAGACATATTTCTTGTTGAATTTTTCTACGGGATACAAAGCTGCAGATAATACAGAAAATTCATTTTATTGGTTTTTTATCTATTCCGCATATTTTTATCATTTGGGGATACAGAAAAAGATTGGCACAACGTGCATATTCATTTCCAAATATACTGGAGATATTTTTATCTAGAGATAAATGAACGAATGATATTCAGAGGAAAAAGAGAGAAATTATAAAGGCTTGACCTGCGAATAATTTGATTTTTCAGTTTTTTATCATTTTGGGTAAAGTTTTTGTATTTTCTTTCATAAAGAAAAAGCAAATTTTCAAAATATAGCATTTGCTGAGAAGAGAAAGCTATAAATGTCTTATATTTGATAAGTCAGACGATTCACTAAAATATGTATTTTAGATGATAGGACGTCTAAACATGCTGATATCTTAGCGATATATTTTGAGAATGTTCAAAGAATATCAGCAATTATCTTTGCACTAACAGTTCAAATGCAACAGTACGCATTTTTCTGTAATGTCCGTTTAGATAATTAAAAACCTATAAGCTATTCATTTTCAGGCGACCTTTTGTATTGTTTGTACAAAAAACAGAGAGAGCATGGTTTATTTGTAAAAAATGTTTTGAGAGCTTGTTCTAGATGCTCATTCTTAAGAGAGGTTTATGAAAAAACTCTGTAGTACGAAGATAAAATCGCTCAAAAAAGTGACAACTGATATTATATAGCAATAAATGGAAAAGTTTTTTCGAACACTCCTATCCCATGCTAAGGGAGAGTGTCTCGTAGCAAAAATTCGGTAATGAGTATGATTATTATTTATCATATGATGTTATAAGTTTAAAAAAATAATTTTATGCTTATAAGAACAGTTATTTTAAAGAACTCTTTTTGTATTTAATAAGAAGTATTTTGCAAATTAATGAAAAATTATTTTTCATACTCTTGCCATTCTACATATGTGCTTTATTTGAAAGGTAGAATTGCTCTTTAAGAAGCTGTTTTTGTTATGAGATAAATCGCGATATTTTTGAATGGAGATTTAATATATTCTCAAAACTTTGTATTTTGCTTTAATTTTAGCTTGAATCCCTTTAGCTAAAAGGGTTGGGGACTTTTCTAGATTCAATGTTTTTACAGAGATTTTAGGATGATGCCGTAAGTTAAGAAATGCCGGCATCAGGAGGGGACAGCTTTACCTTTATTTATTCGTTTTTGGTGCGCAAACGAGGGTTTTGTCTTGGGAGTTTTTGCGCGTTGCAATGATATTGAGTTCTGTTGGAGGAGGTTTTTATGAAAAAATATTCAAAATCAAATTTACTTAAAGCGGTCTCATTAGGAACCGCCATGGCCACACTTTTATCAAGTGTCTCTCCCGTTTTAGCTGCAAATCTTGCTATAGTAGGAGGGACGAGTCAAAGTACACCTAGCACAGGTGTTCTTTATCCGTACGGAAGCCATGGGAGTATCGTTTTTGTTGGTGATGATGACTTCTGCGGTGTGGATAATGTTCAAGGGCGTGGAGGCAAACAACAGGAGAACCTTAATAATAAAATAACTGCAAAGCAAGAGTTTGAAAATTTTATTGTTAATCAAGCAGACAACAACGGTCGTAATCCTTATGGCACAACCACTGAAAAGGTTACTTGGGTAAACGATGGGCTTCTGACCAACGATGCTACTTATATGGGAACTCATACAGGAGGATCTCAAAATATTATGCCTGAAGCCTATGGTGTTTATTCTTTTGTAACGGGTTGTGGAGCTTCAGCAACAGGGAACTATTCAACGGCATTTGGTGCTGGTGCAACCACAAAGGCTGGTGGAGCACAGGCTTTTGGTGTTGCGGCGCTTGCAAGCGGTACAGCAAGTGTGGCTATGGGAGTGAGTTCAGAAGCATCAGGGGTTTCCTCAGTTGCTATTGGTGGACTTGCAACTGCTTCTGGTAAAGATACTGTTGCTTTCGGGACAGAGGCAAAAGCAGAAAAGGAATATGCGATTGCTATTGGCGCGAGGGCGGAAGCTAAAGCATCAGGTTCTATTGCAATTGGTGGCGTTAAGTCAGACAGAACAACAGAAGCAGATCCCAAAAGAAAAGCCATAGCGAAGGATGAAAATGCTATTGCTATAGGTTCATACACTTTTGCTGAAGGACACGATTCAGTTGCTATTGGTGCAAATGCACAAGTGAATGTTCAGGATGGCGTTGCTATAGGTGGTGGCTCTGTCTCTGATAGAGAAAAGGAAAAGGGGTATGACCCTGCAACAGGTAAAGAGACAACAAAAACCGATATAGTATGGCAAAGCACAGCAGGTGCTTTTAGCGTTGGTGAAGTTGAAGGTCGTGATGGTAAAAGTGTAATAACACGGCAGATTACCGGTGTGGCTGCTGGTAAAAAAGATACCGATGCCGTGAATGTCGCACAGTTAAAAGCTATGAGAGATGTCATAGCAGGAGGGGGAGGTTGGCAGATTTCTGCTAACGATACAGATCCTACAGCAGTGAGTGCAGGTGATACCGTAGATTTTTCAGTGAAAAATAGTGAGTTAGGAAAAGATAACTTAACGATTGCAAAAAACACTGAAGAGAATAAGCATAAAATTGAATTTACTTTAGCTGATAATCTTAGGTTAATAAGTGTCACTACAGGTCAAAGCTCTATGAGTGATGATGGCTTTTTTACTAATGGCGTAAATGGTACACGCATGACTGTGGATGGCTTTTATGTGAATGATGATAAAGGCCCAAATATGACTGAGGATGGTATTGATGCTGGCCTCACAAACGTTAAAAATGTGTTAGATGCAACTCAAGATCATGAGGCAGTGAATTTGGGGCAGCTGAAAAAATTTACGGCAGGAATTAAAGGGGGCGGTTGGAAGCTTTCTGTTGAAGAGGGAGAGGCTACAGATGTTAATCCAGGCAGCACAGTTCGTTTTTTTGCTGTTGCGAATAATGATACTGGTCACAAAAATATAAAAATTGCAAATACAAGTGGGCAAAACATCTCTTTTGATTTAGCTGATAATATTAATGTAATGACTGTCAAAACAGGAGAAAGCATTATGGATGCTTCGGGCTTTCGGTTTGACGGTGGTGGTGGACCGAGCATAACTATTAACGGTATTCATGCTGGTGGTAAAACAATTAAAGGAGTGGCGGCAGGGGAAGAAGATACCGATGCAGTGAATTTTGGGCAGCTGCAAAAATATGTAGAAGAGAACGGGGGAAACTGGAAGCTTTCTGTTGATGGTAAGAATATTACAGATGTTAAAGCTGGCAATACAGTAGATCTTGTTGCTGCAGGTGAAGACGGTAGCAAAAATATCAAAATTGTAAAAGATAACAATAAAGTCACCTTTTCTTTGAATGATACGCTTAAATTGACGAGTGTCATTACAGACAACAGCATTATGGATGCTTCGGGCTTTGGGTTTATTGATGGTAATGGGCCCAAAATAATGGTAAGTGGTATTGATGCAGGGAATAAAAAGATTACAAAAGTAGCAGATGCGGTTGATGATACTGATGCAGTGAATTATAAACAGTTGAAAGATGTAAAAACACTTGCAGAAAATGGCTGGAAGCTTTCTGTTGATGGCCAAAATGCTACAGATGTTAAAGCTGGCAATACAGTAAATCTTGTTGCTTCTGAGAGTAAATATGGAAACAAAAACATCACACTTAAAAAAGACAATAATGAAGTTAAGTTTGACTTAAATGAGAATCTTAAGTTGACAAGTGTTGTTACAGGCAACAGCATAATGAGCAAAGATGGCTTTAAGTTTGTTGATGGGGGGCCAAGCGTAACTATGAATGGTATTGATGCAGGGAATAAAAAGATTACTAAAGTAGCAGATGCGGCTGATGATAGCGATGCAGTAAATTATAAACAGTTGAAAGATGTAAAAACACTTGCAGAAAGTGGTTGGAAGCTTTCTGTTGATGGTAAGAATATTACAGATGTTAAAGCTGGCAATACAGTAGATCTTGTTGCTATTAAGCATAAAAACGATGATGGTAGTGAAAATGATGACGTTACAAATATTAAAATTGTAAAAGAAGGCAATAAAGTATCCTTTGATTTAAATGATTATATTAAAGTTAATCGTGTAGAAACAGGGCTGAGCAGTATGAGTAATGCCGGTTTCATGATCAGGGGTGGTCCGAGAGTGACATTGGGCGGTATTCATGCGGGTAATAAAACGATTAGCGGAGTAGCAAATGGTGTTTTAGACGAAGATGCAGTAAATGTTTCGCAGTTGAAAGAAATAAAAAATGAAATAGCAGGCAATAATCTTGTTAAATGGGATGAAGGACAGAAACTTATCACTATTGGTGCTGAAAAAGGTGGCGCAAAAATCAGTATTGCTAACTCTGACGGCGAAAATCGAGTTGTTTTTGGTGTTGCAGATGGTAACCTTGGAAAGGATTCGAAAGAAGCTATTAATGGTAGCCAAATCAATAAGATATCAGGAGATATTGCGAATTTCTTTGGTGGAGATGCAGCATTTGAAGGTGGTAAATTTGTAGGACCAAGATATAATTTATCTAAAGTTTCTGCAGATGGTGAAGTAATTCAATATACAGCTGAAAACGTTGGTGATGCTTTGACAAAGCTTGATGCGAATGTCAAAAATGTCAATAAACATATACAATATGTAGACAATAAATTTGATAAGTTTTCTCAAGATGCCCTCTTGTGGGATGAGGGAAAGGAAGCATTTTCTGCACGTCATGAAGTAGGAGGTCAAAAAACAAACAGTAAGATTACCTCTCTTTTGGATGGTGATATTACGGAAAGTTCAACAGATGCGATAAATGGTTCTCAGCTTTATACGATGGCCGATAAGATTGCTAATTATTTTGGCGGGGGTGCGCGTTATGAAAATGGAAAGTGGGTTAAGGGACCTGAATTTAAAGTTTCTGAGCGCGGTGAGAATGGTGCTCTTGTGCAGGGAATATATTATAATGTCGCGGATGCTTTTGAGGGTGTTGATAATTCTATCACAGATATCTACAATCAGATTAAAAATGTGACAGAAAATAGCCTTGTGAAGCAAGAAGGAGAAGACGGTCTTATCACTATTGGTAAAGTAACAGGTGGAGATAGAATTAGTGTTGCAAATAAAAATAATCAAGAAAGAACCATTTTGGGTGTGAAAGAAGCAGAACTCTCTAGAACATCAACAGAAGCAGTTAATGGTTCGCAACTTTTTGCAACTAATCAGAATGTTATCACTGTTACTGATAATTTATCGAAAGTTGCTCAAAATACATCGAAGTACTTTGGTGGCAGAACGGATGTACTTAACGGTATAGGGCCAGCCTTTCTTATTGATGGAAACTCATATAATAATGTTACAGATGCTTTCACAGGTGTGAATATTTCTATCCATAAGATTGATAATAAAATCTCTGATTTGGAAAAAAATAATCTTGTTAAGCAAGAGGGAGGTGTATCAGGTATTATCACTATTGGTAAGGATACCGCTGGTACTGAAATCAATATTGCAGGATTTGGCAAGGTAGCACGCAAGATTTCTGGCGTGCAGGCAGCAGAGAAGGGCGATGAAGCTGTCAACAAAGACCAACTTGATAAAAGCATAGAGAAAATTTCTAAAGATATTGAGGCAGCAAGTGTTGCTGCAGTTCTCTATGATAAAGATGAAAATGGTATTGTTAATTATGGTAGTGTAACTTTGGGTGGCGATAAAAGCAGTGGACCAGTTTCTCTTCGCAATGTCAAAGATGGCAGAATTGCTGCAAATTCAATGGATGCAATTAATGGTAGCCAGCTTTATTCCATAAGCAATCAACTTGCTGCTTATTTCGGTGGTGGTGCTAAATATGAGAATGGCCAATGGACAGCTCCTCAATTCAAGATTGTTCAAGTCAATGCTGATGGTACGACAGTTGAAAACACGCACAATAATGTTGCTGATGCCTTTGGTGACGTCAATAAAAATATGTCAAACATTAATAACCGTATTGATGATGTTATCAACAAGGTCGATTCCGATGCGTTAAAGTGGAATAAGGAAAAGGGAGCCTATGATGCTACTCATGATGGAACACCAAGTAAGATTATCAATGTAGCTGATGGTAAAATTGAAAAAGGTTCCAAGGATGCGGTTAATGGCGGACAACTTTGGCAAACCAATGAGCGTGTTGCGAAGGTTGAAAATCGTGTTACGGATGTTGAAAATCATGTTGAGATTATTGACAAAAGAGTTGATAATATTTCCAATACGATTGGGGATATTGGTGATACAATTGCCAATATTAATGTCAAAGTTGATAAGATTGATGACAAGGTTAACAATATTTCTGAGGATGCTGTTCGCTATGACAGAGATGAAAATGGTAAAAAAACCAATAAAATTACTCTGAAGGGGAGCGATCCTAGTGAACCTGTGATGATCGATAATGTTGCTGACGGCCGCATTGAGAAGGGTTCGAAAGAAGCTGTAAATGGTGGACAACTTCATGACTACACCAAAGAACAGATGAAAATCGTTCTCGATGAATCGAAGCGCTATACAGATCAACGGGTTAATAATATCGTTATCGATGCCATTGACGATGCCGTTGATAAGTCCAAACAATATACTGATATGAAGTTTAATGCTTTAAATTACAGCATTGAAGGGGCACGAAAAGAAGCAAGGCAAGCAGCGGCTATTGGTTTAGCAGTAGCAAACTTACGCTATAATGATACACCTGGAAAATTAAGTGTTGGATTTGGAAGTGGTTTATGGCGTAGCCAATCTGCCTTTGCCTTTGGTGCTGGCTATACATCAGAGAAGGGAAATATTCGCTCTAATGTATCTGTCACCACTTCTGGCGGCCATTGGGGTGTAGGTGCAGGGTTCAATATGACTCTGAACTGATATTCGAAAACTTTTTAAACACACTTTTTGCCCTTGCTTTGATGAAGCAGGGGCATTTTGGTAAGAGCTTTAAAATCCTTTCATGAAGTAAAAAATCCTATCCGTGAATAATAATCCCTCTCTTAACAGGATGATCCATAAGCATAAAGATTATGGACTCTTCATAGAGGATACAGTTAAACAAATGATGCGTCATCTTTGATAAAAACGAAAACATATTTACTCATGAAAATCACTTTTTTATGTTTCCCACATTGATTTTTACACAAATGCTCCTAATTCTCCTAAAAGGTGAGGTAGCAATGGCAGCTTATATTTTGTTTTATTTATGATCTAAAAACACGCTGTAAAAGCACAAATACGCAAAGAAAAGAGAGAGCTTTAAAACTCTAAAATCTGTCTTTTGTGTTTAAGAAGTATTATTATGAGGGGGGATATGATGAAAAAATTATATACGACACAAACGGCATGTGATTTAAATTTTTCTCGTTCACATGAAAGAACCTCGTTTTTTAAAGTTGTTTCATTGGGCACTGCGGTGGTCTTATTTTTATCAAATGTTTCTCCTGTTTCTTCAGCAAAACTTGATTTAACAAAAGTATCTCTTGAAAGTGTAAAGAATTCTGCTGTGGTTTATCCGCAAACTATTCTTTCTCCTTATATTGATGATAACAGTGGTATGGATGGTGATAAGTCTGTCATAAATATTTTAACAGTTGACGGAAGCTCTATAAGAGGAGATGCACAAAATATCTTTACAGCAGGGATTGTTGTTGTTTCTAATTCAAAAAAAGACAAGAAGACTAAAAATGCTGTTGTTTTAAATCCAAAGACATATACGACAAAGAAGAAAAGTGCTGCTACAGGATCCATGGCTCGCGCTTTAGGGCTAAGCAGTAGCGCTATAGATTCCGACTATAATAACCAAGATGACACTGGGGAGTATACATTCGTGAATGATGATTCTCCAAGAGCAAGGGCTGAAGGTAATGCAGATATTGCTATAGAGACTGAACCTGAAACGCGAGCATATAGTAATGTTATTCTTGGAGACGGTTCTGCAACAGAAACGCCTGCTGGTGTTTACGGTTATAGTTCTTTGCGAAAAGGTCCAGCAAATAGTGACAACTTGGTATGGAAAAGTACTGCGCCTGCAGCGACTGTTGGTGATTCTGATAGGGGTATAACGCGACAGATTCAAGGGGTAGCAGCTGGTACCAAGTTTTCTGATGCGGCTAATGTTGGACAGTTAAAAGCGTTAGAAATATACGTAGACCAAGGTTGGAAGCTATCTATTGGAGGGGAAAATGCTACAACGGTTGGTATAAAGAACGTGGTAGATTTATCAACAGGAAGTAACAACCTTGAGATTACAAAAGGTAAAGACAATAATAATGTCAAATTTGATTTAGCTGAGAATCTTGAGTTAATAAGTGTTACCACAGGTCAAAGCTCTATGAGTGATGATGGCTTTATTATTGAGCATGGGCCAATGATGACTACTGATGGTATTGATGCTGATAATAAAAAGATTAGAGGAGTAGCGGCAGGGGAAGAAGATACCGATGCAGTGAATTTCAAACAATTAACTGAGGTGAAAGGATTGATATCAAAAGCAGGAGGCTGGAAGCTTTCTGTTGAAGATGGAGATGCTACAGACATTCAAGCTGGCGGTACAGTAAATTTTGCTGCTGCAGGTGAGGATGGTAGCAAAAATATCAAAATTGTAAGAGATGATAACAATGAAGTACGGTTTGATTTAGCTGAAAAGATTACAATAAAAAGTGTTACCGCAGGGAATACTCTTATAAGTGATACAGGTTTTGCTTTTGTTGATGGTAATGGTCCCCAAATAACTGTAGATGGTATCGATGCTGGTAATAAAAAGATTACAGCAGTAGCAGAGGGGACTGATGATACCGATGCAGTGAATTTTGCACAGCTACAAGAGACAAAAGATCAAATAGTAAAAAATAGTCTTGTCAAGCAAGATGAGGGAAAAGCAGGTTGGATCACCATAGGTAAAGAGACAGGTGGTTCTGTAATTAATATTACAAACAAATCAGGTGATGCTCGTACAATTTCCGGTGTGAAGGCAGCAGAGAATGATGATGAAGCCGTTAATAAAAAACAACTCGATGGTGAAATTGCAGATATCACGTACAGTATTAAGGTTATTAAAGAAGCAAATAGCTTTGCTGTCCTCTACGATAAAAATGGTGATGGCACTGTCAATTATAATAGTGTGACTTTAGGTGGTGATAAGACTACGGCACCAGTTGCTCTCCATAATGTACAAGCTGGTACAATTGCAGAGGGGTCGCATGATGCAATCAATGGTAGCCAGATTGAAAAAATATCCCGAGATGTAGCAAACATTTTTGGTGGGAATGCGGAATTTAGTGAAGGTATTTTGTTCGGTCCACTATATCATTTATCGCAGATTTCTGAAGATGGTGTAGTATCTAAGGATCATAATAATGTTGGTTCTGCTTTGACAGGGCTTGATGAAAATATCAACTATGTGAATAGCCGTATAAAATATGTAGATAATAAATTTGATAAGTTCTCTCAAGATGCCCTCTTGTGGGATAATGGAAAGGGCGCATTTTCTGCACGTCATGGAGCAGGAGATCAAAAAACAAACAGTAAGATTACTTCTCTTTTGAAGGGTGATGTTACGAAAGATTCAACAGATGCCATAAATGGTTCTCAGCTTTATACGATGGGCGATAAGATTGCCGATTATTTTGGCGGTGTTGCGCATTATGAGAATGGAAAGTGGGTTAAGGGTCCTGAATTTAAAGTTACTGAGCGCGGTGAGAATGGTGATCTCGTTGAGGGAACGTATTTCAATGTTACAGATGCTTTTAAAGGAGTCGATAATTCTATCACAGATATCTATAATCAGATTAACAATGTGACAGAAAACAGTCTTGTGAAGCAAGAGGGAGAGAACGGTCTTATCTCTGTTGGTAAAGAAACGGGTGGTACAAAAATCAGTATTGCAAATAAAAATAATCAAGAGAGAACCATTTTGGGTGTGAAAGCAGCAGAACTCTCTAGCACATCAACAGAAGCAGTAAATGGTTCACAGCTTTTTGCTACTGATGAAAGAATTGCCAATGTTACTGGTGATTTATCGAAAGTTGCGCAAAATACATCGAAGTATTTTGGTGGCAACACGGATGTACTGAACGGTGTAGAGCCAGCCTTCCTTATTGATGGAAAGCCATATCATAATGTTACAGAGGCTTTCACGGGTGTGGATGTTTCTATCCATAGGATTGATAATAAGATCTCCAATTTGGAAAAAAATAATCTTGTGCAGCAAGAGGGCGATGTATCAGGCATTATCACTATCGGTAAGGATACAGTTGGTACTGAAATCAATATTGCAGGATATGCTGGTGCAGGGCGTACTATTTCTGGTGTGCGGGCAGCAGAGAAGGGCGATGAAGCTGTCAACAAAGACCAACTTGATAAAAGCATAGAGAAGATTTCAAAAGATATTGAAACGGCAAGCATTGCTGCAGTTCTCTACGATAAAAATGAGGATGGTACTGTCAATTATAAGAGTGTGACTTTAGGTGGAAGTGATAACCAAGCTCCAGTTGCTCTCCATAATGTACAAGCTGGTATAATTGCAGAAGAGTCGCATGATGCAATCAATGGTAGCCAAATCAATAAGATATCAGGAGATATTGCAAATTTCTTTGGTGGTGGTACAGAATTTAATAACGGAGTTTTTTCAGGTCCACAATATAATTTATCTAAAGTTTCTGCAGATGGTAATGTAGAACAGAAGGCCTTTGACAATGTTGGCTCAGCTTTAACAGGGCTTGATGCGAATGTCAAAAATGTCAATAGTCGTTTGACACATGTCACCAATGAATTTAATCAGAAATTTGATGATTTCTCTAAAGACGCCTTGCTTTGGAGTGAAGAAGAGCAAGCATTTTCTGCACGTCATGAAAAAGATGGACGTAAAACAGACAGTAAGATTACCTCTCTTTTGAATGGTGATGTTACAAAAGATTCAACAGATGCCGTAAATGGTTCTCAGCTTTATACAATGGGCGATAAAATTGCTAATTATTTTGGCGGTGGTGCGCGTTATGAAAATGGAGAATGGGGTGAGCCTACTTTCAAAATTTCTCAGCGTAATGAGGATGGCACTATTGTTGAGAAAAAGCATCATAATGTTGCTGATGCTTTTGAAGGTGTCGATAATTCTATCACGGATATCTATAATCAGATTAACAATGTGACAGAAAATAGTTTTGTGAAGCAAGAAGGAGAGGATGATCCTATCACTGTTGGTAAAGAAACAGGAGGGACAAAAATTAGTATTGCAAATAAAGATGGTCAAGAAAGAACCATTTCTGGTGTGAAAGAAGCAACACTTTCCATAACATCAACAGAATCAGTCAACGGTTCTCAGCTCTTCAATATTGCTCAAAATACATCTGCATATTTTGGTGGTAGTACAGATGTAATTGAAGGGATAAAACCTACTTTTGTTATTGATGGAGAGACATATCGTAATGTTACAGAGGCATTTACTGGTGTGAATGTTTCTATCCATAATATTAATGATAAGATTATTGAGATGAAAGAAAATAGTCTTGTTAAATGGGATGAAGGACAGAGACTTATCACTATTGGTAAGGATAAATCTGGTACTGAAATCAATATTGCAGGATATGCCAGTGTAGCGCGCAAGATTTCTGGCGTGCAGGCAGCAGAGAAGGGCGATGAAGCTGTCAACAAAGACCAACTTGATAAAAGCATAGAGAAAATTTCTAAAGATATTGAGGCAGCAAGTGTTGCTGCGGTTCTCTATGATAAAGATGAAGATGGTATTGTTAATTATGGTAGCGTGACTTTAGGCGGCGATACGAACAAAACTCCCGTTGCACTTCTCAATGTCAAAGATGGCAAAATTGCTGAAAATTCCCACGATGCTATTAATGGTAGCCAAATTAATGAAATATCTAAGGATATTGCAAATTACTTTGGTGGTGATGCAAAGTTTGTTGACGGTGCTTTTAAAGGACCCAAATATACTCTATCTGTTATTACTGAAGATGGTCAGGTAGCAAAAGCTAATTATCATGATGTTGGCTCAGCTTTAACAGGGCTTGATGCGAATGTCAAAAGTGTAAATAATCGTATAACGAATGTAGCCAATAACTTTAATCAGAAAATTGAAGGTATCTCCAAAGATGCGTTATTGTGGGATGATGAGGAGCAAGCATTTGTTGCACGTCATGAAAAAGATGGTAAGAAGACAAATAGCAAGCTTAAATATCTCGTAGATGGTGACATTTCTGCAGATTCAACGGATGCAATTAATGGTAGCCAGCTTTATTCCATAAGCAATCAACTTGCTGCTTATTTCGGTGGTGGTGCTAAATATGAGAATGGCCAATGGACATCTCCTCAATTCAAGATTGTTCAAGTTAATGCTGATGGTACGACAGTTGAAAACACGCACAATAATGTTGCTGATGCCTTTGGTGACGTCAATAAAAATATGTCAAACATTAATAACCGTATTGATGATGTTATCAACAAGGTCGATTCCGATGCGTTAAAGTGGAATAAGGAAAAGGGAGCCTATGATGCTACTCATGATGGAACACCAAGTAAGATTATCAATGTAGCTGATGGTAAAATTGAAAAAGGTTCCAAGGATGCGGTTAATGGCGGACAACTTTGGCAAACCAATGAGCGTGTTGCGAAGGTTGAAAATCGTGTTACGGATGTTGAAAATCATGTTGAGATTATTGACAAAAGAGTTGATAATATTTCCAATACGATTGGGGATATTGGTGATACAATTGCCAATATTAATGTCAAAGTTGATAAGATTGATGACAAGGTTAACAATATTTCTGAGGATGCTGTTCGCTATGACAGAGATGAAAATGGTAAAAAAACCAATAAAATTACTCTGAAGGGGAGCGATCCTAGTGAACCTGTGATGATCGATAATGTTGCTGACGGCCGCATTGAGAAGGGTTCGAAAGAAGCTGTAAATGGTGGACAACTTCATGACTACACCAAAGAACAGATGAAAATCGTTCTCGATGAATCGAAGCGCTATACAGATCAACGGGTTAATAATATCGTTATCGATGCCATGGACGATGCTGTAGATAAATCCAAACAATATACTGATATGAAGTTTAATGCTTTAAATTACAGCATTGAAGGTGTACGTAAAGAAGCAAGGCAAGCAGCAGCCATTGGTTTAGCTGTGTCTAATTTACGTTACTTCGACGATCCAGGATCTTTAAGTGTCTCATTTGGTAGTGGCACGTGGCGTGGACAATCTGCATTTGCTCTTGGCGCTGGTTATACGTCTGAAAATGGAAAAATTCGCTCTAATCTATCTGCAACAAGTGCTGGTGGTCATTGGGGCGTAGGCGGTGCGATAACTCTGAAAATAAAATAATATGAAAACTAAATTTTAAGAGAATTTTTTCCTTTATCTTAATTGACAAGGGTAAAAATTCATTTTGACAAGAAACAATCAAAGTTACAAATGAGATAACAAAGAGTGAATTTAAATTTTTAAAGCAATAAATTATAAAGAGCTGAAGCGTAAAACAAAACACAACATTCATAATAAAGCTCTTTTTCTAACTCATGTATAATTTGGTAAAAAGGTAAAATACCACATATGAATACTTTCTGCTAAAAGCAGTTTAAAAGAGCTCTAAAATCAATGTATTAATTAATTTCTACAGAAGACAAGTTACGAACTTATTATAAAATACACATTTACTTATTTATCTCTTTATTGCTGTCATAACAGGTGCTGAAGGCATACAAAATTATAGTGCTGATGATGAAACAGCATTCTTTAGTGCTTTTATACTGAAAGGGGAGAAATGAAAGTGTAAATGCCTTTACTTAGCAAAAAGTCAAGCAGCATTTGATAATAGCACATAGTGCGTTCTAACACACATCTGCTTTTGGTATTGAACTGTAAAAAAAGTGATACCATTCTAACCTTTGTAATGCGTTTAGGAAAAAAGAAATACAAACGCAGAATCTAGAGATAATAACATCCTTTCACGCATTTTAAAAAATCACCAAACCCGTAATACTAAGCTTATTTGACTTAAAAAACCTTTTTTACAGTGCAATAAGTTATTATTAAATAAAAAGGGCAGATCAAAAACTAAGAAAACAACATCCCCTTGCAAAAAAATAATCAATCAGTCTAAAAAATTAAGGAAATATTAACCAATATACAAAAAGATACCTCTTGTTTTCTTTAAAAAAGACGATAAAATACTAACACATTACTTTAACTAAACATAATTTCTCGCTCTTTTCAATTACGCTTTAATTTTCTGAATACGTTAGAAAAAAACAAATCGGGGGACCTTTAACATATACATTTAAATATGTCTTTTTTTGTGTTTATAGTTAATTTTTTTCATTGGGGAATTTGTTTATGAAAAAATTATGTACAAAATCAGCGGGGATTGATTTAAAATTTTCTCGTTTTCTTTTTATTAAAGTTCTGTCATTAACTTCAATTGCTGCGCTTTTATCGAGCGTTTCTCCTGTATTGGCAAAAAATCTTGATTCAAAAGAAGAAATTTCTACGAATATAAAGAAGGTTGCTGTGGCATATCCAAAAAGTGTTATCTCTGCTTACGACACCTCTGCCAGTTATTTAGAGCCTCTTTATGGATCAAAAGAAAATTATGTGACAGTGCTGAATACAGTGCTGACACCAAAAGTAAGCGCTTCTACAGATGACAGTGACTATGTAAATTTTTTAACGAGCACCCTTTCTGATGGGAGTGATGATAGTGTTGTTGTCAATACTCTTACGGCAGATGGTAAGAAACGTTCGAAAAGAGCGGTAAGTACAGAGGAAGAAAAGAAGCAATCTATTATCAGTCCGCAATTGTCTGTTCGTAATAGTATGTCTTCCCAACAGCTTGCACAGCATGATGAGAATACAGAAATTATTGGTGTATTTAATGCCTCGCGTGATGATTCAACGGCAATAGCGCAGCTTGATGCCGGATTACAACGTGCAAATACAAATGTCACTTTGGGTGGCGGAACGCAAGTACAAAAACAATTCAGTGTTGCTGTGGGTTATATGGCGCATGCTGTGGGGGAAAGCAGTACTGCACTGGGTGGTGAATATAATGCTAATAGTGAACACGGAGAAAATGATTATACAACGGCTAGTGGTAATTATTCAACAGCTTTGGGGTCTGTTTCTAAGGCTACTGCAAATGGTGCAACTGCTGTTGGTCATCGTGCATTCGCAAAGGGTAAACAATCTATTTCTATGGGATTTTATTCGGAAGCGAATAAAGAGAGAAGTGTTACGCTTGGGGATTATGCTGTAACTGAAATAGCAGGAGGAGTTGCATTGGGGAGTGCTTCTGTATCTAATGTTGCAGCTGGTGTTGAGGGTTATAGTCCTCTTGGGAAGAAGGGGGAAAATGCCGATTTTGTATGGAAAAGTACACAAGGTGCCGTTAGTGTTGGTGATATTTCTAAGAGTAAAACGCGGCAAATTGGAGGCGTAGCAGCAGGTAGTGCAGATACTGATGCTGTGAATATTGCGCAGTTAAAGTCATTACAAACATACGTAGATAAGGGTTGGAAACTTTCTGTTGGCGGTGAAAATGCTGAAGCTGTAGGGATAGACGATACTGTAGATTTTGCAGCTGGAAGTAGCAATTTCGAAATTATAAAAGGCATAGAAGACAATAATATAAAATTTGATCTCGCAAAGAATATTACACTGGATAGTTTAACAGCAGGTACGAATACCTTAGATGCAACAGGCTTAAAAATTACAGACGGTCCGCAAATAACAGCTGAGGGTATGAATGCTGCTGGTAGGAAGATAACAGGTTTAGCAGACGGTAGGGATGCGACTGACGCTGTGAATTTTGCACAACTGCAAAAAGTTGAAAAACAAGTTGCAGCCAATAGTTTTGTAAAACAGGATGATACAACAAAATACATTACCATTGGTAAAGATACAGATGGTGATAAAATCGATATTACCAATATAAGCGGTGCAAATCGGATTATTTCTGGTGTGGCAGATGCAAAAAAC
This sequence comes from Bartonella pachyuromydis, assembly GCF_039543065.1. Lineage (NCBI taxonomy): Bacteria > Pseudomonadati > Pseudomonadota > Alphaproteobacteria > Hyphomicrobiales > Bartonellaceae > Bartonella > Bartonella pachyuromydis. The sequence continues at coordinate 450,095 of NZ_BAABJA010000001.1, forward strand.
AATAATGATGCTGTTAACAAAGGTCAGTTTGATACAAGCATAAAAGCTGTAAATAACGAAATAACAAATAAATATAATGAGCTTACTCAAAACATAACGAATATTACACAACAAGTTAAAGGGGATGCTTTGTTATGGAGCGCTGCTGATAAAGCCTTTAGTGCTCAGCATAGAGAAGGTGAGACAAAGACAAATAACAAGATCACTTTTCTTGCAAATGGTGATATCACTGAAAGCTCGGCGGATGCAATCAATGGCTCTCAGCTTTATTCGACAAGTAATAAGCTTGCAGGTTATTTTGGTGGTGGTGCTGAGTATAAGGATGGCGAATGGAGTGCTCCAACTTTTACGCTTAAAACGGTTAACACTGATGGTGAAGAAAAAGATGAAACTTATCCGGATGTAGCAAAAGCTTTGGCGGGAGTTAGTAGTTCTCTTACAAACGTTCAAAATAAAATCACCAATGAGATTACCAACCAGATTAATAATGCTATTACCAAAGTGGAAGGTGAGAGTTTCATTCAGCAGGATAAGGAAACAAATCGTTTCACTATTGGTGCCAAAACAGAGGGCACAGAAATCAATATTGCCAATAAAAGTGGCAAGGATCGGATCATTTCTGGTGTGGCAGATGCAAAAAACAATAATGATGCTATTAACAAAGGTCAGCTTGATACAAGTATAAAAGATGTAAATAACGAAATAACAAATAAATATAATGAGCTTACTCAAAACATAACGAATATTACACAACAAGTTAAAGGCGATGCTTTATTATGGAGCACTGCTGATAAAGCCTTTAGTGCTCAGCATGGAGAAGGTGAGACAAAGACAAATAGCAGGATCACCTTTCTTGCAAATGGTGACATCACTAAAAACTCAATGGATGCAATCAATGGATCTCAGCTTTATTCAGTGATCAATTCCCTTTCTGGATATTTTGGTGGTGGTGCAGGCTATCAGAATGGGGAATGGAAAGATCCGACATTCTATGTTTCACAATTCAAGAATGATGGGAATGGTGATAACAAGAAGGATTATCATGATGTAGCAGGTGCGTTTGAAGGTGTGAATGATAGCATGAAAAATATCAACGATCGTATTAATAATGTAGAGCAGACTGTGTCAACGAACGGCTTAAATTGGAATGAGACAGAGCAAGCTTTTGATGCTCGTCATGATGGAGTTGATAGTAAGATTACGCATGTAGCAGATGGAGATGTATCGAAAGGCTCGAAGGATGCGGTTAATGGGGGACAACTTTGGGAGACGAATGAGAAAGTATCTAAGGTTGAAAAGCGCGTAGACACTATAGGTCAACAGGTAAAAAATATTGAAAATACGGTTACGAATGATGCAGTTAAGTATGATAAAAATGATAAGGGTGATAAAATAAATAAAGTCACATTAGCTGGTGTGAATGAAAGTGATCCAATCGTGTTAGACAATGTAGCGTCCGGTGACGTATCCAAAAATTCAAAACAAGCTGTAACTGGTAGTCAACTTTGGGAGACAAACCAGCAGATAGATGTAGTCCTTGATAAGGCAAGAACATATACGAATGAGCGTTTCAATGACATTATCAATCACCAAATGGGTGATGTTATTAATGAGGTAAAATCTTATACGGATATGAAATTTGATGCTTTAAATTACAGCATTGAGGGTGTGCGAAAAGAAGCAAGACAAGCAGCGGCTATTGGTATAGCAGTGGCCAACTTACGCTACAATGAAACGCCTGGAAAATTAAGTGTTGGATTTGGTACCGGCTTATGGCGTAACAAATCTGCGTTTGCCTTTGGTGCTGGTTATACATCTGAGAGTGGCTCTGTTCTATCGAATGTATCTGTCACTAATTCTGGTGGTCATTGGGGTATAGGTGCGGGATTCAATATGACATTGAACTGATAATCAATAAAATAGCTTGAGTAAAAACATTTTTGCCCTTGTCTTCAATAAAGGCAAGGGCGAAAGTTTATTTTGATAAGAAACCAATAAAGTCACTAAATGAAATAATGAAGTCTTTAAAGAAAAACATAACCATTCGATGAGTAATTAAACAGAACGTACCCTTAATAACAAAGCTCTTTTTATAACTTGATAGGAATGGAGAATATCACAAAAAGCTTCTGCTTTTAACTAAAACCGTTCAAAAGAGCATGATGCCAATATATTATTTAAGTTCACAGGTAACTTTACGAATCTTGCATAAAAATACGCTGTTATCGATTTATTTCTTAAATAAATTTATGTTCCAATAACGCACCACTACAGAAATAGCACTATCAGAAACCTTTTAACTTTTTTAAATCGGTTTCTTTTTGTTATTGCGTCATACAGAAAATCTTTTCCAACAACTATTAATAATTCATTAAATATAAAAGGATGAAATATTATAAATTGAAATATGTCTTTTTTGTGTCATAAATAAACTGATTCGCTTTTTTGCATTGGGAAACTTATTATGAAAAAATTATCTGCCACATTAAAGAGACATGGTTTGAATGCTTCACCTGTTTCTCGGTGTTTATCTGTATCTGCAAAGCTTTCATTTGGAACTGCAATGATTACATTTTTATCGAATGTATCGCCTGTGCTAGCTGCAAATCTTGCAATAACAGGAGCAAAAAATATGAGTCAAAATGCTCCAAGTGTAGGTTATACTAAAGGGAGTCATGGCAGTATTGTTTTTTCTGGTGATGATGACTACTGCGGTGTGGATAATGTTACGGGTCGTGGAGGAAGTGCTCCGCGTTCTGGGTCTGCAATAACTGTAGAAGAAGAATATCGGAGATTTCTTGAACAAGCAAAGTTTAATGGCACTTCTCCTTATAGCCAAAGCTCAACATCACAAATTTGGTCTGGTGATGGGAAAACAAATGGAGGTACGGGTTATATGGGGAAAGATTCGACTGGTGGTGATACCAATATCATGCCTGAGGCTTATGGTATTTATTCTTTTGCAACTGGTTGTGGATCTTCTGCGCAGGGGAATTATTCTGTAGCATTTGGTGCAAATGCAACAGCAGTGACTGGAGGGTCGCAAGCTTTTGGTGTTGCGGCGCTTGCAAGTGGGAAGGTGACGGTTGCTATTGGTGTGGGGGCAGAAGCGTCAGGAGATGCTGCGGTTGCTTTTGGTGGACTGACAAAAGCAAGCGGTGAACGTAGTATTGCTATAGGGACGAAGTCTAGTGCTCAGGGTAAGGAATCTATTGCGATAGGTAGTGGCACTGAGGGGGGAGAGAAAAATAATTCAGCCTCAGCAATGGGTATACAAGCAATTGCTATAGGTTCTAATGCTATGGGTCTTCAGGATTATTCAGTTGTTGTTGGTGCAAGTGCGGTTGTATCTGTTTCAAAAGGTATTGCCTTGGGTTATGGTTCTGTTGCTAATGTTGGAGATGGTATTTTGGGTTATGATCCTACGGGGGACACGCCATCAAAAGATAAGAGTGCGGCATGGAAAAGTTCTGTAGGTTCTTTAAGTATTGGTAATCCTGAGGAAAACATAACACGACAAATTACAGGAGTAGCAGCTGGTACTGCAGATACCGATGCGGTAAATGTTGCACAGCTAAAAGCGTTAAGAGGAATGATCACAAAACAAGAGGGGTGGGATCTTATTGTTGATGGTGCAGAGAAGACAACCATTGGTTCAGGCGATACATTAGTTTTGGCAGCTGGAAGTAAAAATTTTGAAATTACCAAAGATAAAGACGACAAAAAGGTAAAGTTTGACTTAGCAAAGGACATTACGCTGGATAGCGTAAAAACAGGTGAAAATACCTTCGATAGAATGGGTTTAATCATTAAAGATGGTCCTAAGATAACAACTTCTGGAATTTCTGCAGGCAATAAAAAAATAACAGGTATAAAAGAGGGTACAGAAAATACCGATGCGGTGAATTTTGCGCAGCTTGAGGAAGTTAAAAAACAATTAGAAGGCAGTATCTTAGTTGTACAAGATACTAAAACGCAACATATCACCATTGGTAAAGATACAGGTGGAGATAAAATTGATATTGCTAACAAGGATAAAGGAAATCGGACTCTCACTGGTGTAAAGAATGGGGCACTTTCAAAAGATTCAAATGAAGCAGTGACTGGTTCGCAGCTTTTTGCGACCAATAATGATGTGGTAATTCTTAAGAATAACTTTTCTGAGATACAGACGAGTGTAACAAGTGTTCAAACAAACTTATCAACAATATCTACAAATACATCGCAATATTTGGGTGGTGGTGCTGATGTATTGAATAGTAAAGCACCCACCTATACTATTGAAGACGAGTCCTATAATGATGTTTCTAGTGCTTTTTCTGGTGTGAGTGGCTCTTTTACAAAGGTAAAGCAACAGATTACGGATGTGAGTAATTCTGTCACGAATGTTGAAAATCAAATTAAAAATGTGGTGAATAATAGTCTGGTTAAACAAAATATTGAAACGCAAAACATAACTATTGGTAAGGGTGCAGGTGGTGATAAAATCGATATTACCAATAACAAAAATGAACAGCGTACTCTTACGGGTATAAAGAATGGTGACATATCAAAAGATTCAAAAGAAGCTGTAACTGGTTCACAACTTTTTGAGACAAATAAAAATATTGCTACTTACTTAGGCGGTGGTGCTGACTATAAAGATGGCAAATGGAGTGCTCCAACTTTTACACTGAAAACTGTTAACGATGAAGGCAAAGAAGAAGATAAGACTTATCAAAATGTAAGCGATGCTTTAACAGGAGTTGGTACTTCTTTTACAAATGTTCAGAATAAAATTATCAAGGATATTACCAACCAGATTAATAATGCGATTACCAATATACAAGGAGATAGCCTTGTTAAGAAAGATTCAAAAACAAATGATATCATTATTGGTAGAGAAGTAGAAGGCAGTGCTATCAATATAGCCAACAAAAATGGTGAGGATAGAACAATTTCTGGTGTTAAGGCAGCAACACAAGAGAATGAAGCCATTAACAAAGGGCAGTTTGATACAAGTATAAAATATGTAAATAACGAAATAACAAATAAATATAATGAGCTTAATCAAAATATAACGAATATTACGCAACAAGTTAAAGGTGATTCCTTATTGTGGAGCAGTGAGAAAGGAGCATTTGTAGCTCAACACGGTGAAGAAAAGACGAATAGTAAGATCAGCTTTCTTGCGAATGGTGATATCACTAAAAACTCAATGGATGCGATCAATGGTTCTCAACTTTATTCGATGGGGAATAGTCTTGCCGCATATTTAGGAGGTGGAGCTGAATACAAAGATGGCAAATGGGCAGAGCTTACTTTAAAGGTTAATACCGTTAAGGATGATGGTACAGCAAATGAAGAAAGCTATCATACTGTAGCAGACGCATTTTCTGCTGTTGGTACATCTTTCACGAATATTCAGAATACAATCACCAATGAAATTACCAAGGAAATCAATAAAACAAAAGGGGATGCCTTATTGTGGGATAATGAGAAAGAAGCATTTGTAGCCCAGCATGGGGAAGGCGATAAAAAAGCAGAGAGCAAGATTATGCACCTTAAGGCTGGAGACATTACTGCTCAATCAATGGATGCAATCAATGGATCTCAGCTTTATTCAGTGATCAATTCACTTTCTGGGTATTTTGGTGGTGGTGCAAGCTATCAGAATGGAGAATGGAAAGAGCCTACATTTTATGTTTCACAATTCAAGAATGATGGAAGTAGTAATGACAAAAGTGGCTATCATGATGTTGCAGGTGCGTTTGAAGGTGTGAATGATAGCATGAAAAATATCAACGAGCGTATTAATAATGTTGCTAAGGATATCTCATCGAGTGGTTTAAATTGGAATGAGACAGAAAAAGCTTTTGATGCTCGTCATGATGGAGTTGATAGTAAGATTACGCATGTAGCAGATGGAGATGTATCGAAAGGCTCGAAGGATGTTGTTAATGGAGGACAACTCTGGGAAACAAATAAGAAAGTTGAAGCAGTTGAAGATCGTGTAGAGAGTATAGATCAACATGTAAAAGATATTGAAAACACGGTTACGAATGATGCGGTTAAGTATGATAAAGGAGCTGATGGCAAGAAGAGTAATAAGATCACGTTAGTTGGTGGCAATGAAAGTGAACCAGTATTGATAGACAATGTAGCGGATGGTCGTATTGAGAGTGGTTCGAAAGAAGCGGTTAATGGTAGTCAGCTATGGGAAACGAACCAGCAGATGAAAACAATCCTTGATGATGCGAAGAAATATACGGATGAGCGTTTCAATGACATTATAAATAGCCAGATGGAAGATGTTATTAATGAAGCGAAATCTTATACGAATATGAAATTTGAAAGCTTAAGATATGAAGTTAGAGAAGTTAGGAAGGAGTCAAGACAGGCAGCGGCGATAGGTTTGGCTGTATCAAATTTGAGTTATGAAGATACTCCAGGATCCTTAAGTTTATCGATTGGTACGGGTGTGTGGCGTAGCCAATCGGCCTTTGCTATAGGCGCTGGTTATATGTCTGAAAATGGTAAGATCCGGTCTAATATATCAGTGACAAGTTCAGGAAGTCATTGGGGCATAGGAGCAGGCTTAAGAGTAAAGCTAAATTGATATATGTTAGGAATATTATACTCGAGTTATGAAACTATATTTTTAAAGTATTTTAATTTTATTTCGACAATAAATTCCATAGAGATTCGTTTAGACCGTTCATTTTTTATAGAGCTATTGCTTTTTTCTAGAATATTTGTTTTTAAAATGTTGAAAAAAAATCACACACTGACGTGAAAGCGTATATTTTTATTCCATTTTCTTAAAAATTTTATTTTCTTGTTGCTATTTTATTAAATAACAGATAGCGATACGGAAAGTATCTTAGTAAGACTCATTTTGATTAAATAGACAATTATGAGGGGGAGAAATAATGCGTAAAAGACAAAGATATAATAACAAAGCAAATTCATACTATTACATTACGCTTAATAAAAAAAACGCTCTAGAACAAAATTTCTTAAAAAATCTGAATCTTTCTTAAACACTATAAGTCCTTAATTTACTTATTATTAAGAAAAAGAGCTTTTTAATAAAAAGAAGTTCAATACAAAAAACACTTTCGAAAGCACTCTTTTAAGCAATAAAACCCTTATTTAAGTACAATGCATTTAATATTTAGAATAAAGAAAAATTCCTTTTTAAAGCCCACACAGCAAAAAACACCTATAATTTTTATTAGAATCTAAATGTGTCATTCTCACATCCATTAAATACTTTCTACACTTAGATCTCAACATAGAAAGCAGGCAGGAAACAAAATAAAGACTCAAAATGTTCCCACTCTGATTAGTTACTTTTAATTAAACTACGAAACTCATAAGTAACTAGCACTGAAATATGTCTTTTTTATGTTCTTGATATGCTTTTTAGATTTTTTCATTGGGGAGTTTGTTATGAAAAAATTATCTACCACATCAAAGAGACATGGTTTGCATATTGTTCCTGTTTTTCGACGTTTATCTTTGTTTGCAAAGTTTTCGTTGGGAATGGCAATGGCTACGGTCTTATCGAGTGGATCCCTTGTTATGGCTTCGAATCTTGCCATAACAGCCGCGAGTAATTTGAGTCAAAATGATCCATCTGTAAATTACTCTAAAGGAAGCCATGGCAGTATTGTTCTTTCTGGTGATGATGATTACTGCGGTGTGGATCATGTTATTGGTCGTGGAAGTGTTGCTGGACGTACTGGAACTGCAATAACTGTGGAAGAAGAATATAAGAGATTTTCCTCATACAAAACGATAAATGGTTTTTCTCCTTATAGCCAGAGCTCTACACAACAAAGATGGACTGGTGATGGGAGGACAAGTGGCAACATTGGTTATATGGGAAGGAACTCGACTGGTGGTGATACAAATATCATGCCTGAGGCTTATGGTGTTTATTCTTTTGCAACCGGTTGTGGTTCTTCTGCACAGGGGAATTATTCCGTTGCATTTGGTGCAAATGCAACGGCACTGACTGGAGGATCGCAAGCTTTTGGTGTTGCTGCACTTGCAAGTGGGAAGGTAACGATTGCTATTGGTGTGGGGGCAGAAGCGTCAGGAGATGCTGCGGTTGCTTTTGGTGGGCTAGCAACTGCAAGCGGTGTACGTAGTCTTGCTCTAGGTGAGCAAGCAAAGGCAACGGAAAGATTCGGTATAGCTGTGGGCGCTCAGGCACAGGCGACAAAAAGAGATGGCCTAGCTATAGGTCACATGGCGCGTGCTTCGGGTATAAGCAGTGTTGCAATAGGTTCCGAATATAATCTGGATGATGGTGAGAAGAAAAATGATTATACCACTGCGCAGGGAAATTATTCAACAGCTGTAGGTTCTATTGCTAAAGCTATGGCATATGCTACAACTGCTATTGGGCATCGTGCATATGCAAAGACTCAATACGCTGTTTCTATAGGCTTTTATTCAGAAGCACAGGGAGAGGGAAGCATTGCTTTAGGAGTAAACTCAAAGGCAGAAGAAACCGATTCTATGGCTTTGGGACATAGGGCAATTGCAAGTGATAAGTTCAGCGTGGCTTTGGGTATTGACGCAAAAGCAACAGTTATGGGGGGGGTTGCTTTAGGAGCTAATTCTGTAGCGGATGTATCTCCTAGTGTTTTTGGTTTCGATCCTCTCCTTAAAAAGGTTACAACTAATGAGAGTTCTGCATGGAAAAGTGGACGAGGTGCGTTAAGTGTTGGTACTTTAGACAGGACAAGACAGATCACAAAAGTAGCAGCAGGTACTCAAGATACTGATGCGGTGAATGTTGCGCAGTTAAAGTCGTTACAAACCTATGTAGACAAAGGCTGGAAACTCTCTGTTAACGGTAAAAATGCTAAAGTTGTAGGAATAGACAATACAATAGATTTAGCTTCTGGAAGTAACAATCTCCAAATCACCAAAGAGCAAGGCAACAACAAGATAAATTTTGATTTAGCAAAGAACATTACACTAAATAGCGCAACAGCAGGCACAAATACCTTTGATGCCACGGGTTTAATCATAAAAGATGGCCCGAAAATAATAACTTCTGGTATTGATGCCGGCAATAAAAAGCTAACAGGAGTAGCAAAAGGCACTGCGGATACAGATGCGGTAAATTTTGGACAGCTGAAGACAGTTGAAAAAGATATTAAAGACCAAGTAGCCGCTAGTAGCTTTGTGAAACATGATGCTGATACAAAACACATTACCATTGGAGAGGAAACCGATGGAGATAAAATTGATATTACCAACAAAAATAATGAGCAGCGTACTCTTACGGGCATAAAGAATGGTGATATATCAGAAGATTCAAAAGAAGCTGTCACTGGTTCGCAGCTTTTTGAGACAAATAAGAATGTTGCTGCTTACTTAGGCGGTGGAGCTGATTATAGAGATGGCACATGGATTGCTCCAACATTTACAGTAAAAACAATTAAAAATGATGGCCAGGAAGAAACGACGACTTATAAGAATGTATCTGATGCTTTGAGTGGAGTTGGTACTTCTATTACCAATGTTCAGAATAAAGTGACTGAACAAGTGAATAATGTGATGACCACTATCAAAAGTGATACCTTGTTGTGGAGTGCAAATGATAGAGCCTTTAGTGCTCAGCATGGGGAAGGCAAAGACAGAAGAAGTAGCAAAATTAAGTTTGTCCAAGGGGGAGATTTAACTGAAAACTCAAGTGAAGTTGTGACTGGTGCACAAATGTATTCAACGGGTAGCAAAGTAGCTAGGTTTTTTGGTGGTGGAGCTGACTTTGGAAATGGAAACTGGGGCTACCCAACATTTAAAATTAAAAGAGTTAAATCTGATGGTACAGAAGAAGAGCAAAGCTATACGAGTGTAGCAGAAGCTTTTGAGGGTGTTGGTACTGCTTTCACGAATATCAAAAATGAGATTACC